>NZ_JACJPC010000084.1:0-10899 GCF_014695875.1 Leptolyngbya sp. FACHB-541
TAATCCAGTAAGGTCACGGGTAGAACACCCGTTGATAGGCTCTAAGTGGAAGCCCAGTAATGGGTGAAGCTGAGGAGTACTAACAGACCGAGGGCTTGACCTCTTCCATTGGTGTTAATGACAAGCGCTATGCAATCCTCAAGGTTCTAGTGAATATGAATCCCTAGCAACCGTCAGAACCAATTTGTACTGTTTATTTCTAACCGTTTTTCCTGGGTGCTCCTGACGCAGTGGAACCGCGCTCATTCCTCTCGAACTGAGCCTGTGAAACACGGAAGCGGTAAAGATAGCTGGAGAAAAACCTCTTGCCAAAATAGTGAGTGTGCCAGGGACTATGCTTTAACGAGTCTCCTTTCTATCAGAAGGGAGGCTCTTGTCATTGCCTGACGATACAGAGAATACGAATGTCGGATTACTTTTACGTTGCTCAATCCGGAGTTTATACGGCAGAGGTTTGAGGCTTCAGTGCGGATGAAGGCGAGTATGGCTGAGGAGCGCTCATTAATGGTTTTGGCTGCCACTCCGGATAGCGCTCCTGTCTTTTGCACCTGCTAAAGGTTGCGAGTTGAGCATAGCTAAGCTATCAATGAGCAACATTTGATTGTAAAAGTCTTGGACAGAAGTGCTTGAGTCTTTTGCGTACTTAGAACGGTTGTGTCGCAAAAACTAGCGAATGGTAAGGTAAGCAGGACGACACTCTTCTCCTTGCCCTCCGATGTCTACTGCTTCTCTGTTTAGATGGCGGCAGTTTCTGCCCCAAATCATCCTGCTGAATGTGCGGTGGTACTGCCGCTATTCCCTCAGCTACCGAAATTTGGAGGAGATGATGCAAGAACGGGGCATAAAAGTTGACCACTCGACGATCAATCGCTGGGTTTTGCAGTACGCGCCAGAGCTAGACAAACGGATTCGACAGCATCTGCAGCCAACGAACGATTCTTGGCGAACTGACGAAACCTATATCAAAGTCAGGGGAGTATGGAAATATCTGTATCGCGCTGTCGATTCAGCAGGTAATACCTTGGACTTCATGTTGAGTGCGAAACGTGATGGTAAGGCAGCAGCACGCTTCTTTGGCAAAGTACTCAAGGGTCAGCACACCCAAACCCCGCGAGTCATTACAGTGGACAAGAATGCTGCTTATCCGGTGGCAATAGACACTCTGAAAGCGGATGAAACTCTAGCAGCAGAAACCGAATTACGACAGAGCAAATACTTAAATAATGTGATTGAGCAGGACCATCGAAACACCAAGCGGATTGTGAAACCTATGATGGGGTTCAAGTCATTCAACACTGCGAGAAGAACCTTGAGCGGAATTGAAGCGATGAATATGATCAAAAAAGGACAAGTGAAAGGAATTGGGCTGGGGGACAGTGTGTCTCAAGCCAAGTTTATCGAAGCAATCTTTGAAGTGAGTGCTTAGAGCAACGCGAACGACATCGATCGTTTGTTAATCAAAAGTTTTTGCGACACAACCCCAAGATCTTCCAACTGTCCGCTTCATCGACTTGTTCGGCTGCGATCGCTACGTGTTCATTGGTCATCCTCCGATCGCCCGGTGCCATACATAAACTGAGAACGTTCACCCAAATCTTGGCCAACCTTCCACAAATGCATTCCCAATCTAAGTTGGTCAATTTCCCATGCATGCAGGGCTTGATGAACCGCATGATCTTGTTCAATCAGGGCATCCGCAAGCGCGATCGCATTAGCCGCTCCTTTAGAGACGCTGGCTGCTGTGTGTGGGCGAGGAATGAACGCGGCATCACCGACTAATGCAACACGACCAAACGCCATTTGGGGTACCCCTAAATCTAAAATCGCCTGGACAAACGGTTCTTTTGTAGCAGCAACCAGCTTTTGAAAAGGGGGTGCGAGGACTTTATTGGCATACGATCGCATCTCCTGTTCTATCTCTGGAGCCATCATGCCGGGTGGAGTTGAATAGTCGCGACGTTTACCATCTTGGTCGGTGAGAATGCGCGGTAACTCCGTTTTCTCATCATAGTTGACGTACCATACCCAGTTGAAGCGACGGTTTCCTGGCACCAGTGATTCATCCTCGCCGGGAATGACGTATTGCAGAATATGTGAGTTGGGAAATTGATAGAACACAAATCGTTCTGTCATTAGAGCCGCTGTTTCCTGACCAAGATCGGTTTCGTTCACTAACCCACGATAGGCAACATAGCCTGCATAGTGAGGCTCATAGGCGGGCAAGAGTAATCGACGAACGGTTGAGTTTGCGCCATCAGCGCCAATCAACAAATCGCCTGTATCAGAAGAGCCGTCGGCAAAAATGGCAGCCACTTGTTCATCGTTTTGCTCAATTTCTACCAAGTTTTTTCCCTGATGGTAATGCTCAGTTGGAAAGTGTCGCCGCATACTGCCATACAGCAAATTCCAGGAGGTTAAGGTCTGACGCATCGGCATCCGCTGGGCAATGCTGCCATCGCGTTTCAGGTAATATCGCTCGTGCGCTACTACACCTAATGGAGCCTCATAGGCAACTCCTGCCCGTAGAAATGCCTCCACTACATCCGGTTGCAATACGACTCCGCCACCTCGGCTATCTAACGTGTGGGGCGATCGCTCATAAACATCCACCTGCCACCCGATTGATCGCAGCAAAATACCCGCAAATAATCCGCCTAACGAGCCACCAATAACAATGGCATGATTCTCTGTAGCGTTCATCCGACTTCCTCCAAATACTTATGGACAAACGTGACTGCCATTGCTCCTTCCCCTACGGCTGAAGCCACTCGCTTCACAGAGCCATGTCGCACATCTCCTGCCGCAAAGGAACCAGGAACACTGGTTTCTAGAAAAAATGGATCGCGCTCAAGCGTCCAGCATTCAGGTGGTCGACCATCTTTGAGCAAATCTGATCCAGTGACTAAGTAGCCTGCCCGATCCCGAATGATGTTTGTATCTTTTGCCCATTCGGTATTTGGCGCACCACCAATGCAAACAAATAACCGTCGCGTGTCAATTGTCTGTACCGGTCGATCTCGATAGTGGGTCACTTCGATCTGCTGCAACGAGATATCCCCTACCAATCCAGTCACCTGCGTCTGAAAAAGTACCTCAATATTGCTTTTTTGGGTGATGCGCTCAACAAGGTACTGCGACAAGCTAGCTGCTAGCGTATTGCCGCGAATCAACATCGTTACTTTTTCGGCATAGCGCGAGAGGTACATAGCAGCTTGACCCGCTGAGTTGCCGCCACCCACAATAAAGATGTGCTCACCACCACACAGAGGTGCTTCACTTGCACCCGCACCGTAAAACAATCCGACATTCAGAAACTGGTCTTCATTCGGAAGATTGAGCCGTCGATACTCAATCCCTGTAGCGCAGATATTGGCATGGGCAATCATTTTGCTGCCATCCGCCATATCTGTATAGATGCGATTGTTTCGAAATTCTGATTTCACGCCTTCGCGCAGCAGCAGCAATTCAATTCCAAATTTGACTGCCTGCTGACGAGCACGTTCGGCTAAATCAGCGCCACTGATGCCTTCAGGAAATCCCATGTAATTCTCGATTAAGGAACTGGTACCTGCTTGCCCACCAATGGCGTGGCGTTCAACTAGAACCGTGCGTAGGCCCTCAGATGCTGCATATACGGCTGCACTTAAGCCAGCAGGGCCAGCACCATAAATCGACAGATCATACTCTCTGAATTTGGGTTGCGTTACCCAACCGAGTCGCTGGGCAATCTCGCGAATGGTTGGATCAAAGAGTTGGGTTCCATCTGGAAATTCAACAACAGGTAAGCGAATATTGTTCAGTGTTGAGAATCCGAGTTCGCGATCGCAGTCCCGATCGCTCGCTAATTCAATCCAGTCAAATTCAACCACGCTCCGGTTGAGAAAATCTCGAATTTCGTAAGCAGATGCTGAATTGGGCTGTCCGTAAAGTTTGACTCTATGGGGATTGGAGGATGAACCTAAGTCATTTGTCATGGTATCTTTGCCGCCGTTTTTGGATTAAACACATTCATGCTTAGGTTCAGGCAGTTGTTGATTCATGGATTGCCTTTTGCAAAGCTGTGAGAAAGACATCAACGGGTTGAGCACCCGATAATACTTCTTTGCCAATGCGAATGTGAGGAACACCATGAATCCCTTGAGCGATCGCCTGACGTTCTAGTCCTCGTACTTCTTGCATCCCCGCATCAGACAACAGGAATGCTTTTGCTGTTTTTACATCTATTCCGACTTCAGCCGCCAGATTGGCTAAAACATCAAGCTCAACAATGTTTTTTCCTTCTGTGAAATACGCCTTCAGAATGC
This sequence comes from Leptolyngbya sp. FACHB-541, assembly GCF_014695875.1. NCBI lineage: Bacteria > Bacillati > Cyanobacteriota > Cyanophyceae > Leptolyngbyales > Leptolyngbyaceae > Leptolyngbya > Leptolyngbya sp. FACHB-541. The sequence continues at coordinate 4,305 of NZ_JACJPC010000084.1, forward strand.
GTTCTGCCATCACGATTGCTTTATCTTGCTGTTCAGCAAACCAGGTTAAGCGATGTGCTTTCAGGGTGTTGGGCGTAATTGTCATTAAGTCATAGCGAAACTCAATGTCATCATCCTGAGTAGCTTGCATCGTTTTCCCATCCAATTGTTGCGAGTATTCCCAACTGCCAAATTTATTGGAGCGGTAGGTTTTGCGATCCATCCCCATTTCTGGCATCTCTGGATTCAACTCAAACGGTTGCCAAACGCGCTGAATTTCGATTGCAGGTTTGATTTGAGCAATTGCTTTGTTCAGTCGAGTTTCTGCGATTAAACACCAGGGACAAATGAAATCTGAAGTAATTTTGATCGTTAATGTCATGGTGAATTCTGCAATTGATGACTCTTTCAACATAACCTCACTCACAGAAGATGTTAATCTATTCTCAGCGCCAAGCACTTTTGCGTTTTGTGCAAAGATAAACTCAAAATGGATCAATTCGCTGCCATGCAAGCCTTTGCCAAAGTGGTTGAAACAGGTGGTTTTTCAGAAGCATCTCGGCAGCTAGGCGTTGCCGTTTCTTCGGTTACACGCCAAGTCAATGCTTTAGAAAACCTACTGCACACTCAGCTATTCAACCGCTCGACTCGCAGCGTTACACTCACCCCTCAAGGGCGCAAATACTACGACAAGGTAGTGCAGATTCTTCAAGATGTCGAAGCTGCTAATCTGTCGGTTGCAGAGCAGGATGAAGTGCCAAGAGGATTGGTGCGGGTAAGTTTGCCTGCGGCATTTGGGCGACTTCATGTTGCGCCCATCATTGGAGATTTCTTAGAGCAACATCCTGAAATGCAACTTGATCTCAATCTGAGTGATGCATTGTCCAACCCCGTCGAAGACGAACTTGATGTAGTAATTCGTCTGGGGAATCTCGATCGATCTGGTGCCACTTGGCTAGTTCGCAAACTCGCTTCCTATCAGCGCCAAGTGTGCGGTAGCCCAATCTATTTCCAACAGCATGGCAAACCTAATCACCCTGATGATTTAGCCCGCTATAATTGCTTGCGCTTTAGTTACTCCACAGGGTATGAAATCTGGCGGTTTAAACGAGACCAAGAAATTTGTGAAGTTAAGGTGAATGGTTCACTGGTTGCTAATCATTCGGAAGTTCTGCGACAGGTTTGTTCCGATGGGGTTGGTATCATACTCATGCCAACCTGGTTAATTGGTGAAGATATTCGGACCGGTAGATTAGAAGCTGTCTTGAGCGATTTTCAGTTCTATCCTCAAGCCGATATGGACATGGGAATTTATGCACTTTACCTGCCCAATCGTCGTCATTCCCTGCGAGTCCAAACGTTCGTTGATTTCTTGGCACAACGGTTAAGATATCTAGCTGATTCAAACTGATCCAACAGAGATCTGAGCGGTCACCTCCCATAGACAACTTTTAGGTTGCACTCCGACAGATAAACTAAGCAGTCGAACGCCCCCGTTTACCCGCCGCTAGTAACCTTTCGGACTCACCAGTCGACCTGATACAGTCGGTGTGCAACAGGATTTATGGGTAGACAGGAAGTTAAGTGAGGCAAAGGACACAATTGTAGGTTGTGTCGCAAATTCCATGTAAGGACAAACGATCCTTATCCTTATCACTCCCTTAGCTCACGATTCCAAAGATTTCTTCAACAAACTTGGCTTGAGAAACACTATCCCCTTGGTTTATCCTGTTCACCTGTCCTTTACGAATCATATTCATTGCCTCAAGGCCTCGCAGAGTTCTTCTCGCCGTGTTAAACGATTGAAATCCCATCATTGGCTTTGTGATCCGCTTAATGTTTCGGTGGTCCTGCTCGATGATGTTGTTCAAATACTTACTCTGCCGCAATTCGGTCTCGGCTTTCAACGTTTGGTCTGCTTTCAATTCATCCATTGCCACAGGATACGCCGCATTTTTATCCACTGTGATCACTCGTGGAATCTGAGTGTGCTTCGCTTTTAGCACCTTACGGAAAAAACATACCGCTGCTTTCCCATCGCGTTTTGCACTCAGCAGGAAGTCCAGCGTGTTACCCTCAGAGTCCACAGCCCGATATAGATATTTCCACTCTCCTTGGATTTTGATATACGTCTCGTCCACCCTCCACGAATCGTTTGTCGGTTTCAAATGAGGGCGAATCCGTTTATCCAACTCTGGCGCGTATTTCAAAACCCAGCGGTTGAGTGTGGAGTGGTCTACTCGAACGCCTCGGTCTGTCATCATCTCCTCTAAATCTCGGTAGGATAGCGCGTAGCGGCAATACCAGCGCACGTTCAACAGGATGATTTCGGGGAGAAAGTGTCGCCACTTAAACAGATCGGGAGATGCCATCGGATTCAAGCCAAAGAAAAATCGGCTCCCCGATCATAAGCTCAGTTCCTATTTTTGCGACGGAACCTAAAAACATGCTCATCAACACCATTGGGATACTTTTTAAAGAACGTTGCATTCTAGAATTTCTGATAAATGAATTGGGAAATTCTCTTTATTGCATACGTATGTAGGTATATTGAATGGCTAAAAACTCTCTATCTCCTGGATACTGAAAATACTGGCTTAACACCTGGTGTTGGTCGTTCTGCAAGTGCAGAACATGGCGCAGTTTGGTGGAACGCCCATCAATTTGTGAAGTCAATCCTGGAAAAGGATAGGTCATACCAAAACTGATGTTATTTCCCTCAACTGCAATGTTGCGAAAGCTCATTAGCCCAGGGGTGCGAGTATCCATCGATGACAATTGATATTCCTGATCCAGAGGTTGGTAGGTGTAAAGAGCAAGTCGTGTAAACGGTTGATTATTGCTTGTTCCTTCCATGATTTCAAATAGTGTCGTGCAATCTTCTAGCCAATAACGACGTGCAGTAATGTCATTAAATTCAATGGGGGTTGCGTCAGCTGTAAATCGCGCAGTTTGTTTAACTCGGAAAGATCCAATCATTGGCTGAAGTTTGCGATGAAACTCACTATGTAGCCCTAAACGCTCGTTTGCGCTCATTTCTGGGGAAGCAGTTCGATTCATTGTTGCAGCAGAGCAGACTCGAATTGGGGTAGTTATGTTCTGATTTTGAGTGATGGAGCTCTGAGCGATCGCAACAGGAAGACTGAAGTGAAGTAACGGAATCCCCAGAATAAGCGAGACCATGAAGGCAATTATGCTACTAAAAACGGCTGTGCGTTGTGTCGTAAGGATATGAAAAGGGCTTCTGATACGGCTGAGCATGATTACTACTAATAAGTAAGATGATCGAATGTGAAGGCGAGGATGGAGCAAGAATGCTTATTAGGGAAGATCGTTGTAGAGTTCCAAGATATTGCCGTCGATGTCTTTAAAATACACAATGCGAATGCCTGGTGGATCGTAGGTCGCAGGTGGGCTGATAAATTCAACCCCCCGATCGCTCAGAATCTCATAGACGCGATCGACATCATCTACTGCAAACGCTAAGTGTCGCCAACCCTGCGAGAGCATATGTTGCGGCGGTACAGCATTCTGTTCTTCAGGTCGCACTGACCCTTGAACCTGAGCCAGGTCTACTCGAAAGCCTGGGATCTCCATCCAGGCAATTTGCACATTGCCATTGTCGAGTACAACCCGTCTCGTCTCAGTAAAACCAAGTTTCTCTGAATACCATTGTGATGCCGCTTCTACATCAGCAACAGATATAGTCATGTGATGGATTGCGAGTGAAAGCTCAGGCGATCGCGCTGGATCTTGAGTAGATCGCTGTTGGGATTGTTGAGCAACACTATGAATCTCCAGAGAGCTGATAGCTAGAACAGATAGAGTAATAGCTGGCAACAATTTCTTAGGTAGCATTAGTTCCTTTAGTTCTAACGAGCAGGTGCCAATGGTCTGAAGCGCAGCAGGTAATAAGGAGGAACACCGACATCAACGGGCTGAAAGAAAATACTTTTGTGTGCTTGGTTCGTTGCTACATAAACGTAGCCATCTGCGGCAGGTTCAAAGCCTTCACTAAAGTTCAATAATTCATCATCCTTGCGAATCAAGCGGTAATCGCCTTCTGCATTTGTGACACCGATCGCGTTGTATTGCAAATCGGTGTTGTAGACGTTTCCTGCTGTGTCTACCATCAAGCCATCGCCAATGTTTTTGTCGCCATATCGCTCGACACGATTACCCAGTTCTTCTGCATTGAGGCTAGTGTCCGTTAGATCACGAGTGGAGATTCGATAAACGCTTGTGCTGCTCATGGGGCTGTAATAAACCCATTCGTAGGTGGGGTCGATCGCAATTCCATTTACACCCCAGCGGGAGGGTATTTGTTCACCTGTTTCACGATTTGTAGTGATCATCAATGGCTCACCTTCGATAATCGCATCGATCGCCTCAGCTTGTACGCTGGAATGCCCTGCTAGCAACCGACGAGACTCCCCAGTGTTCAGGTCAACTACAACTAATGCTGGGTTAAATTGCCAGGGTTCTGAACCCCCTGCCGTATCTGCAATAATCACCAGATTTCTAGATTCATCAATTACAAAGTCCTGCATAGAAGAATTGGGTTCATAGGCAGGAGATGGAATCTCAATTTCTTTCACCAAAGATTCGGTCGTCGTGTTCCAGCCAATTAACTTAGGAAGTCTGCCATTTCCGCCCATATCCAGCATCCATAACACTCCCTGGCTGTCAATTCGCAAGGCATGAGATTCGTACTGCACTCCAGCCGGATAATCTCGAAATGTACCATCGGGTAGCAATTCATGGACTCGATTTGGATTGGGTGCGCCAAAGTGTTCTGTCCAAATCACTCTGCCATTGGGAGTTTTGACCACCGCAGAAGGGCGAATGGGTAATTCAGCCACCACCTCAAGTTCAATTTCGTTGGATACAGGCATTTCAGGCAATGTCGTATTCTGCAAATCAGCCTGACTAATTAAGGGTTGATTGGTCGTTTCAACAGATTGCCTTGCGAATGCCAAAATTGCTCCAGTTGTGGCGAGTCCAGTTGTGGCGAGCGCCAGTAAAATCAAGAGCTTTAACGTTTTAGCTTGCATGACTAAAATTCCTCTTGTGATTGATTTAGAGCATGAGCTGAAATGGGTTTACCAAGGCATGACGTTTCCGTCAGTTGAAGAAACCTTCATTGCGAAAGCTCAACTTGTAGCCTAATCGACACAGCAGCACTTGGAACACGATATCTTGCAGCAACTAAACCTGCTGAAGCTGTCACACCCGCAAGAACTACTCTGCGTCGTCTCATGAATGCCGTCCCAATATTGCTCAATTACTTACACATAAAATTTACAAAATTTCACGACGTTTACTTTTGAACGTTCTTGCCTTCTTTTGTAAGGTTTTGTTGCGACAAATATTGCCCTGGTGTGACTTGAACTAGCTGTTTGAAATGCCGCGTGAAGTGGCTGACATCAGCAAAGCCAAGCTGTTCAGCAACCTGTTTAACAGACAAACCTTGTTGGAGTAATGCCTTAGCATGATCAATACGTACTTGAATTTGGTATTTGTGAGGAGGTATTCCAACTTCTTTACGGAAAACGCGATTGAGATAATAAGGGCTTAGGTTAACCATCTGAGCAAGATACTCCAGCGAAACATTTTCCTCCAAGTGTTCCTCCAAGTACTCACGTATTTGTTTGATTTGATGCTGCTGTTTTCCTATCAATTGGGACGAGTCCTGAACATCCGCATATCGCTGAATCAGGCTGGAAAGAAAAGATAGTTGCAGAGATTCCTGTTCAAGCCTAGACACTCTCTGTTCGATTGCCCCACAAAATTGGAGGAATTTCGTAGCTAAGTCACAGTCAGTAATAACAGGATGTTTAAAGAACGGCATCGTTGAACATCCTATAAGCTGCTCCGTAACCTCATAAAATAAGTTGGGCTTGATGTATAGCATCCAAAAACTACAGGGAGTATCAAACCACGTTACTTCGCGCGATTTATGTGGTTCATCGGTATGTAGAATACTAAAACTTTCCATAGGAACATGATGACAAGTACCGCGATAAAAATATTCTCCAATTGAATCTGAACTGAAACCAATCTGATAATCTTCGTGAGAATGTTTGGGAATTGGTTCGATGGAACCTGGAACGTAATGATATAGCTCAAGTAGAAGATCATTAACTTGCCAAGCTTTGACCGTATTCTGTTGAGGCATTTTTGCATTCATAGCAGGCAAGGATAGATAAATCTAGGCTGAACATTAAACGAATCTCAAAATACAATTGTGAATGAGCAAAAGATCTGGCGCAATTTGCGAATGAGTGGCGTAATCTTGCAGGGCTAGCCCCTGTGAGCCTTTTAGGCTTTTTGTCTACTTCTAAGCCGTGGTTAGACAGCACAGCTTATTTCAAGTCATCAGAATCCAGAACGCTGCCTTGGAGGGGCACTGACCCATTGCGCTACTCATTTGCAAATTGCGCCAGATCTTTTGCTCACTCACAGCTGTGCATGATTGAACTTCGAGTAGAAGCAGTAACACAGGCTGTGTCGCAAAAACTAGCAAATGGTAAGGTAAGCAGGACTACACTCTCCTCTCTACCCTGTGATGTCTACTCCTGCTCTGTTTAAGTGGCGGCACTTTTTGCCCGAAATC
>NZ_JACJPC010000085.1:0-4627 GCF_014695875.1 Leptolyngbya sp. FACHB-541
CAAGAGAACTTTCCTGTGATTGGGCAGTTGATGTCACCAGAGGAAGCAGAAGCGTTCTGGCAGCGTCCAGTGGGGCAGGCGTTAACGGTACAGTGCGATCGCTTCCATGAGGGTGATAGTATTCTGCTGATTGGAGATGCCGCTCATGCCGTCTCACCGTCATTGGGGCAGGGATGCAATGCTTCACTAGAGGATGTCCTGATTCTTGAGCGGTTGTTGGAGCAGTATGAGGATGATTGGGCGCTAGTCTTACCCGCCTTTTCTGAGCAAAGAGTTCCCGATGCTCATGCACTCAGAGAATTGTCGAATTACTCGTTTCCACGCCAGAAGCGGTTATTCGTTGAGTATTTGTTGCGATCGAAGATCAGTCGATTCCTACATCGATGGTTTCCACAGTGGGTGAAGCCGTTTGTGTTCGATCTAGTGGTTGATTACGATTTGCCCTACTCCCAGGTGTTGAGCCTGCACCGAGGCTGGATTAACAAGGTGAAGCGATCGTCGCCTCGTCCCTCATGAAACATAACTGTCGTAGATTGACACAGCATTACGCATATATGGTCTTTCAAAAGACAAGCAAATTGCAGTAATGAGGAACTAACGGTGAAAACAAATTTAGAAATCATTCGGGAATTTTATGAAACGCTCAATTTTGAACTCGTTGCTCCCGATGTAGATTGGAAAGTTTCCGATAGCTTCCCCGCAGATAGTCATTATCAGGGACGAAAGAGAGTACAGGAATGGGCTGCTGAATTAGCTGTGCAGTTTCATGACTGGAAAAATGTACCCGAACAACTCTTAGATACAGGTGATGCAATCATTGCTCTGGGGCATTACCAGGGCCGCTCTAAAGTAACCGGAAAACCTTGCAATGTTCCGTTTTCCCACATCTGGTTTATGAAGGATGGACGCATCATCAGATTGAATCACCATATCAATACGTTAATGCCGCATCGTGCGATCGCTCCAAACGAAGTGCTTAAAAATTAGTGCAAATTTCAGAATTCCGGTAGTAAACCCATTTATCCAAAAATTTACCATGTTGACGCAATTTAAACTGTTTCGCCTAGTATCCCCGATCCCATTAATTTCACTTATCGCAGGTTTAGCTTCCTGCTCTACCCAAACGGCTCCTTCTGTTTCCCTTAACGGTGCAGGAGCCAGCTTTCCGACTCCTCTTTATGAATTGTGGTTTGACCGATATCATCAACAAAATCCTCAGGTTGAAGTGAGTTATAAATCGGTAGGCAGCGGTGCAGGAATTGAAAAGTTCCTCAATCAAGAAGTTGACTTTAGCAGCACCGATGTACCCTTAACAGCTCAGCAAATTGCTCAATTTCCAGATGAACGAGGCGAGCTAATTCAAGTGCCAATCGCCAGCAGCGCTATTGTATTAGCGTATAACTTGCAAGATGTAGAAGAACTGCGGCTCTCACGTGAGGCATACTGCGGCATTGCAACAGGTGAAATCACAAACTGGAATGACGCTGCGATCGCCAGAGATAACCCAGAGGTGTCACTTCCTGATCTACCAATCACATTTGTGCATCGTTCGGATAACAGCGGTACCACATTCAATTTTACTAATCACCTGGATCAGGTTTGTCCTGACTGGACAGCAGGTGTAGGGCAGACAGTCGACTGGACTGTAGGCAATGCGGCTCCAGGTAATGCAGGCGTTGCAGCAACAATTGAACAAACGCAAGGGGCGATCGGCTACACCGGATTTGCCTATGCCGAGCGCAGCCATATACCAATGGCAACGCTAGAAAATAAAGCTGGTTTCTTTATTGAACCTTTGCCCAATGCAGCCGAAGATGCCACAGAAAATATTGAAACAACTCGTGATCTAGTTACTCTTTTGCCTGATCCAGAAAGTGCAGATGCCTATCCGATCATTGGTTTGACGTATCTTTTGCTCTATGAAAATTATCCCGACCCAGCTCAAAAAGAGGCACTGCAAGACCTGATCGAATGGGCACTCATGGAAGATGGCAGAATGCTTGCTGATGCAACAGGATACGCGCCGCTGTCTCGCCCTCTTGCTGCCAAGGTGATTGACCTGGTTAATACAAAAGCCTTGTCGGAGCGTAAGTGAGAAGGGGGCAGTGACAAGGGTTGTGTCGCAAAAACCAGCTAATGGTAGGGTAAGCAGGACTACATTCTCCTCCTTGCCCTCTGATGCCTAAGGCTTCTCTGTTCAAGGTTCAAGTGGCGGCACGTTCTACGGCTTTGCCTTGATCAACAAAAGTTATTTACACGCGAATCGCCTCAATTACACTTACCGGAGGTGCGACGGGAATAATTTTTGTCAATGAGAAGCCTGACGTTTTTAACAGCGTTTGATATTCAGCCTCAGTGCGTTCACATCCGCCGTAATTCAAGAGCATTTGCAAGTCGAGGAGTTTGCCATAAAACGGTTCGTTGCCTGAAGGAATAACCATTTCAACGAGCAACAGCTTGCCGTTCGGTTGCATTGCCTGATAGCAGTTTTTCAGAATGGCGATCGCCCGTTCATCATCCCAATCGTGAATGATATATCTCAGCAGGTAAGCGTCTCCCCCTGGGGGACTGATTCAAAGAAGTTTCCTCCCACCAATTGACAACGATTTAGCAGTCCCAGCGCTTCAATCAGCGGTCTAGCCTCTTCAACCACATAAGGTAGATCAAATAGAGTTCCCTCCATTGACAGGTTCGCCCTGAGAATAGAAGCAATCAGAGTACCACGTCCCCCTGCAACTTCAACTAAGTTACGGACTGATGAGAAGTCGTAACCCACTGCGATCGCAGCATCTTGTTTATCCGAAAAACTGCTGATTGCCTGATTGTAGATTTTGGCAGCAGCGGGGTCGTCAGCTAAGTAATCAAATATCTCTACACCAAAGATAGTCTTGAATACAGGCTTTCCAGTCTTTACACTTTCAAGCAAATGACCCCAGGGTTGCCATTCCCAAGCTTGACCAGCCTTGATTGCGTAAGCCCGTAGTGAGTCACTGCGATCGCTCTGCAAACATTCAGCAAGCGGGGTCAGCTTAAAGTAACCTGACCGATTCTCAGCAAAGATACCAACGCTGGCAAGGTCACGCAGCAACCGATAGAGCGATCGTGCATCTACACCCGTTGTGGTTGCTAATTCATCGTAATGCTTGGCACCCTGCTGGAGTAGATCGGCAATGCCAAGTTGAGCCGCCACATAAATGGACTGTGAAATCCAGGAACCCACAATCATTTTCTGTAATGTCTGTGTAGGCCGCATTTCGTTCTTACCTTTGAGATAGTTTAAGTACTACCAAGTTAAAGCTCGCAGCATAGATGATTCCTGAGAAAGCTGGTTAGCCGACAATCGTTAGCAAGCAACAACTCCGATCTTGATTGCTAGATAAACGTGAACTGATTCGTGTTACTCAGACTGAGATCGGAGGGCGAAAGTCTTGCCACGATCGCAATCAATTCTGAAGTTGTGCCAGTGTTGTAGAAGATGCCTGTGCCACATGGGATATCGGTGGGAACGGTACCAAGAGAGTAGTTAGCGGCTGAACCAATAAGCTGGATAATATCTCTGCCCTTTCCCGCAGTACTACCACGAGCACTAAAATCAGCAATCAGGGCATAATCACCTATTCCAGCCGTAGACGCATCATCGTCATCGTAAAAGACAGATTTCGTACCATTAGGCAAGACCGCTCCAAGTACAAAGGTGTCACTCCCAAGATTGCCTGTCAAGGTATCAATCTGACCATTATCGGAAGCTGGCTGAGAATTGATTACGCTCGTTCCCAACATTAGATCGTTGCCCTTGCCGCCAAAGACCCGATCGTTTCCTTCTCCACCATCAACAAGATCGTTACCATCACCACCATAAACCCGATCGTCTCCTGTCAATCCAGTGAATTGATCATTGCCTGCTCCCCCATACACGGTGTCATTTCCAGCACCGCTATTCATGACTTCTTTGCCATCTCCACCAAAAATTAGATCAATCCCGTCTCCACCGATAATTTGGTCATCTCCAGCTCCTCCCCTAACGAGATTGTTGCCCACTGTCCCAAAAGTCAGTCCATCACCAAGGTCATCAGCATAGACGAAATCATTGCCATCGCCACCATTGATGGTATCGTCGCCTGCTTCGCCGATCAGCGTGTCCGATCCAGTTCCTCCACTGAGCGTATCGTTTCCAGCCGCACCTCGAAGAGAATCTACTCCGGCTCCGCCCACGACGCGATCGTCGCCCTCGCCTGCCAAGACCGTGTCATCCCCCTTACCTGTCTTAATCGTGTCATTACCATCACCGATTGTACCGACAATAGAATCATTGCCACCTAGTGAGTTAATGACCGTGTCTCCAGGGAGATCGAGAAGAACGTCATTATCCGACGTACCCGAAACAATTGAAGTAACTGGTGGTGCTTGCTCTGAAAAGGTAAACTGATTCGGGTTTGTAAGACTGAGAGTAGAGGGTGAAAGTCCTACCACAATCGCAATCAGTTCTGGCGTCGTGCCGTCGTTGTAGAAGATATCCCTCTTTCATCACTCTAGGCGGAGGAAAATCGATGAGGCACAGGATGAGGAAGCCATCCTGAGAACTGGTTAATGCACTGGATTAATCTCACAAAGCCAGAGTGTAAACCAG
>NZ_JACJPC010000086.1:0-44201 GCF_014695875.1 Leptolyngbya sp. FACHB-541
CAGCAGGTGAAAGAGAGACTTGATGCTTTAACACCAGAAGTAATCTTCTCGATTGTAGGGCGACGGTCTATTTTAGATGCCTTATCTGTAGCTGAACTTTAGAGAATTGGTATTAGGTGTGGCAGTTCTGCTTTTCCCAAAACTGGCGCTGGGTTTGTCAGGGTTTGAAACGGGAGTCGTTGTAATGCCTCTGGTTAAGGGAAGCAGCAGCGATAGGGAGGACTATCCAATTGGGCGCATTCGCAATACGCGGAAGTTGCTGACTACAGCAGCATTAATTATGAGTTTCTTCTTGCTGAGCAGCAGCTTGGTGACAACACTGCTAGTTCCAGCAGCAGAGTTTGAACCGGGAGGCGATGCCAGTGGTCGCGCTCTGGCTTACATTGCTCACCGTTATCTAGGCAATGGCTTTGGCACAATCTATGATTTGAGTACGATCGCCATTTTGTGGTTTGCAGGTGCATCTGCAATGGCAGGATTGTTAAACATTGTGCCGCGCTACTTACCGCGCTATGGCATGGCACCAAACTGGACGCGAGTCACTCGCCCGCTCGTTCTGGTCTATACCATTATTGCCTTTGCTGTAACTATTCTCTTTAAAGCGAATGTAGAAGCCCAGGGAGGAGCTTATGCTACAGGCGTACTGGTGTTAATGACTTCTGCGGCAGTCGCAGTTACGCTATCCTCTCGTCGCCACGGAACCCAACGAGCAAGATTCGCTTTTGGTGCCATCACTTTAGTATTTATCTACACCACTATTGTCAATATTATTGAAAGACCTGAAGGGATCAGAATTGCTGGCTTTTTCATTGGAGCGATCGTGCTGACCTCTCTGGTTTCGCGGGTATGGCGATCGACTGAGCTACGGGTAGAGCAAGTTGAGATGGATGAAACGGCTCGTCGTTTTATTGCTGAAGCAAGCCAACAGACAATACGGTTGATCGCGAATCGGCTTAATGTTGGAGATGTCGAAGAATACCACCAGAAAGAAAGGGAAGTCCGAGAGGATAATCATATTCCCTTAGAAGATCCGGTCCTCTTTCTAGAGGTTCAAATCGTTGATGCGTCCCAGTTTGCCGATATTGTTCGAGTGAAAGGTACTATGGTCGGGAATTACCGCATCTTGAGGGCTGAAAGTGCTGCTGTGCCAAATGCGATCGCTGCCATCTTACTCTACACCCGTGACCAAACTGGCGAACTTCCTCATGCCTATTTTGGCTGGGTAGAGGGAAACCCAATTCAATACCTGTTGCGCTTCATTCTGTTCGGAGAAGGTGACATTGCAGTTGTGACTCGCGAAGTGCTGCGTAAGGCGGAGAAAGACCCTGAGCGACGTCCCTCAATTCATGTGGGTGGGTAAAGCGGAATCTCTGCCAACTATCTGCCAACTAAAAGCTAAGAGCCAATTAGGAACTCATTGACAACACTCCAAGCATTGGAGTAGGAAACTTTCTTCTTTGCGGTGATGTAATCAGCCAGGTAAACGGCATCTCGTGCAATTCCCGAAAATCTTCCTGACCCCCAGGTGTATAGCCAGGGAAGCCCCAGGAAGTATAAACCCCATACGTCAGTTACGCCTCGATCGTGTCCCGGATAGCCCTTTCCGTCAAATACCGGAATCTCTACCCAGCCAAAATCTGACTGATATCCAGTACTCCAGATCACCGTACCAATATCTGCGTGCTCACAGTCTAGAATTGCAGCTTCCTCCTCTGGCTCCCAAACTGGTTTGTAAGCGGGTTCTGTAGGCGCTTGGATATGATTCTTTTGGATAAAGTTATCAATGGTTTTCTTGATACTCTCGGCAACCGCATCTGCTTGATCCAGGTTTTGCTTTAGATCAGAGTCAAATTTGAGCTTACCGTCGCTGATCTCTTGCAATCTACCATGAAGCTGCATTCCTTCTAGGGCAAACTGGCGCAAATCAATCTCACGTCCACCATCGCGCCCGGTAACGTAGTGATTTGCTTTGGCTCTCACTTTATCTTTTTGGGGATGTTCGCTGATGGACAGGTCATAGTAGCCCATTTGGTCAAGCCAATCTACCACGTCTTTTCCTCGATGTCGACGGGGCGATCGCGGCGCACTGCCCACACACAAATGTACCTTTTTCCCAGCAAGGTGTAGATCTTCTGCAATCTGGCAGCCCGACTGTCCTGTTCCCACGACTAACACCGCTTTGTCAGACAGAGATTGAGGGTTCTTGTATTCAGATGAATGCAACTGCACAATGTGTCGGGGAAACCGTTCAGCAATTCTCGGTATTTTGGGAGAATGATAGCTGCCGGACGCAATCACAACTTGATCGGCTGTAAATTCTCCAATCGAAGTTGCTACCTCAAACTTCCCTTGGGTATCTTTTCTTACTTTTAATACCTCAACGCCTTCTTTCACGGGCGGATTAAATGATGCAGCGTATTCCTTAATATATTGAACGATCTCATCCTTCTTCATGAAACCATTTAGATCTGCACCTGGATAAGAATATCCAGGTAGCTTGCACTGCCAATTAGGAGTCACCAAACAGAAAGAATCCCAACGCTTTGAACGCCATGAGTAACCAATCTGATTTTTCTCAAAAACAATGTGATCGATGTTTCTCTCTTTCAGGCAATAGCTCATGGATAAACCTGCCTGACCACCTCCTACAATGATGACAGAGTAATGATTGTTCATTGGCTTGCTTCTTACTGGTTTAGATAACACATTCAGAGTAGAGGTTGACAAACGAGGTGTTTTGTATCTCTAGCTACGGAAGTTTTAAGTCTAAACATAAGGTCAGGGAAGACAATTCTTTTGATCAAAGCTAGTCCTCTTCATCATTCTCCCCTGTCTAAACTGACAGGTTTCTCTAGCGTTGGGGTGTAGAACCAACCAGAGTAAACGCAGCCCAATCGCGGGGATTAGGATAGGTCTGCATTGCGCTGAGCATGGATTGTCGTAATGCTTGGGCATCATCGAACTGTTGTCGATAGCGGTAGAAATTGACCATCAGTTGTGACGTGGCATCATCGGGAACTTGCCACAGGGAAACCATGACGCTAGGGGCACCCGCAGCAATCAACGATCGCGACAGTCCAACCACTCCGTCTCCTGTAATTTTGCCTCTTCCTGTATTGCAGGCACTTAGGACAACCAATTCTGCATTCAGCGACAGATCTAGAATTTCAGCGGCGGTGAGAAATCCATCTTCTTCAGCAGTGGAAGGAGTAAGGGCGATCGCCCCCTGCAAAGGATGAGTTTCGTTAAACAATCCGTGAGTAGCAAAGTGAATGATTTGAGCATCTGATAAGCGTTGTCTAATCGCAGTTTCAGTTGCATCGGTGCCCGTGATTGCAGTGGTGTTGAGTAGTTGGGCGATCGCCTCAGCTTCAGCTTCAGCATAGGGCAAAGGAGCCAGGGAACCGGGCATGGGAGCAGGATTGCCAACCACAACGGCTGTTTGGGCTGCACTGGCAGGACGCTGTTGACTCAACTCTAGTACCTGAACGGCTGATGTCGTAAGCAAGGTGTGTTGTTCAATCAAATATTGTCCATCTGGGGCTTGTAGTGCGGCGAAGGGAACCAAAAACAGGTACTCTTGTGGCACAAAAATCACTCGTTCGTTGGGGTCGTTAGGCAACAAGTCAGCAATTGGCTCAATCAGAATTTGATGAAGCTGCTGTAAGCGACGATATTGAGAGCGACGAACCTGAGGACGCTGCGATTCGACGGGATACACTTCTGCCAGAGCAACGGGGGCAGGCAAGGTGATTTCAGGATGGCTGAGGGTGACGGTACCTGCATCTAAGTCAACTGCTGTAACTTGATAAGGTTGCCAACTAGACGGTTCGCCCAACCGTCGCACCAAGTCTCCGGGGTTGAGCGCAGCATTGTCTCCTGTTCTAGATTCATGGGTGCTGGAATCACGGGCGACTCCTTCACCTCGAATGCCTTGTCGCGCCACGTTTGCCAATTCTGCGAGAGAAGCATTGGATAAACTGGGTAGCGATCGCAAATCAACCCGTCGAAACGTCACCTCTCCCGTTGGCGCAATTACCCAGATGAATAACTCCGACTCCTGGGGTTCGTTCAGGGATTGCTCAGATGCGCCATGAGGGGTATCTACTGCCTGTTCTCGGATAATGCTGTATTCGACTAGCGTGGCGTTTTGGTCGATTGCGGTTTGACGCAACTGGCTTAAGTTAGGAGGTTCTACAGCGAATTGCTCCAGATCAACACCTGCTGCATCTCTAGCAATGAGTTCCACAAATGCCCTTGCCCGTCCTCGTTCTGAGACTTCCAGGGCGATCGCAGCTTTATCCTGATCGGCTAACACTTCCTGGAGGTTGCGGTAGGTTGCTGATTGCGTTTCAAAGATTGATACTTTCAAGGCATCATTGTTGCCTAACCCTGCCCGCAACGACTCCCACACTTCTATCCCTGCAAATAGGGCTTGTTCTGCTTCAGGTAAGCGATCGAGATTAAACAAAGCATCCCCCAAGTTAGTCAGGGCAATACCTTCTCCCAGTCGTGCTCTCAGTTCGCGCATGATGATTAGGCTTTGTTCATGGTGAGTGACTGCCTGGATGTAGTCGTGGCGATAGGAGTGAGTCGTTCCCAAATTCAATAAGGCTTGGGCTTCCTGCAAGCGATTGGTTAATTCTCGCGCTAAAGCAATGCTCTGTTGGTGGTAGGTAATGGCCCGATCAAATTCCCTTGTGCCGGTGTAAGCATTGCCCAAATTTCCTAATGTTTGCATCTCACCATAGCGATCGCCAACTGACTGAGAGAGGGTTAAACTCGCGTTTTGGTAGGCGATTGCCTGTTCATAGTCCTTTTGCATGAGGTAAGCATTTCCCAAGTTCCGCAAAGTGAGCGATCGCCACTGTGGTGCAACGGTAACTGAAATTTTTTCCAGTCCTTGCGTATAGTAATCAATCGCAGTTGGGTAGTCCCCCAACGCTCCATAAGCCGCACCAATGCCCGATAGGGCAATCCCGACTTGAGTTTGGTCGCCTGCCTCTTGAGCAAGCTGTAATTGTTGTTCGTGATAGTCAATCGTCTGCTGATAATTACCAATGACAAAGTGAGAGATGGCTAAATTGTTCAGTGAGTAAGCCTGCCACTCAAAGTCCTCAGCGGCTTGAGTGATTGCCAAATTTTGCTCGTAGCAATCAATCAACAGTGCATATAGTCCTTCGGTGCGATCGGCTGCACTCGTTGTTTGAATTCGTTCTGCCTGTGCCTGACAATTCTGCATTCGTTGCTCAATCGAACGGCTCGATGCTTCAGCACTTTGGTTGGCAGGTTGATTGGAATTCAATCTAGACGGCGGACTAACCAAATCTGGATCGGCAGACGGTGTAGATTCGGATGACTCCTCAACCGTGGGAGCAACAGCCACAGGTTCAGTTGGTATTGTAGTTACACCCGGATCAGCAGAGGATGTATCAGGCTCGATTGGCTCTCCAGAATTGCTTCCAGGAGGTGCTACGGGCTGTGTTGGTTGAGAAGTAGGCGGACCGGGATCAACTTCTACAAGTCTTCCTGTTTGAGGGGGTGTGGGGTCAATTGAGGTGGTAGGGAGGGTAGGGAGAGGAGATGGATTGACCAGAATGCTTGATGCTCCTGACTGTACTCCAACGCTACTGTCGCTGCCTGAAGTTCCGTTTACAGCCGTGACTCGCAAGAATTGTCTGGGTGACAGGAGGAGAAACATCGGTTCAGGTAAAACCAAATCCAGAACGACTAGCGGAGTTAATTGAGGAAATTGTGCTAGAGGTTCACCTATTAAATGGTCGGTGTTGACCTGTAAGTTGAGCGGAAGTTGCTCAACTGGAAATGCATTTGGAGGAGCGGGCAGATCGGTTCTAGGAGAAGATGGGTCAACCGTTGGAGGATGTTGAACTGACTCAACTACATTGAAGTTAACGGCTACTGGTCTGGAGACGGAAAGGCGATCGCTTGCCCTCACACTGAACGCATCCAAGTCTCCCAAGGTTCCAGCAGGCGGGGTGTAAACTAAAACGTCATTGGGGCTAACAGTATCTCCTGGACGCAGCACCACTCCATTGCGGGTGAGTCTACCAGAGGCGATCGCCACAATCTGTATTGTTGTATTGTCTGCATTCGCGTCACTCGCAATTAGATCTAGCTCAGCCAATGTAAATGAAATAGGCTGACCGAGTTCAATCTGAGGAATTTGGGATGCCTGTGGGAGCGTAGGAGCCGTGTTTGCAAAGGTCACAGAAACTTCGTCTCTTGCTCCACGAGTTTCTGTTCCAACAGTTGCAAAGGTTTCATCAGTCAGCGTTAATAAGCCTGTGTTGATTGCTCCTGCTGTACCATTTTCGCTGGCATTCCCGACAATAAATGGGGCATTATCAGGACCTCCATCATGTTGAATGGTAACGCTGCCTCCAGTAGTTAGGCCCTGAGCATTGATAGTCGTTCCAGTACCTGTTCCACGTACCGTTCCACGGGCAAAAATTTCTACATTTCCTCCTATTCCAGACTCACCAAATAGTGAGTTTGCTTGTGCTAAAGTGTTAATTCGGTTGAACTGAATGTTACCGCCATTGATGCTGCTCTCCATCTGAACATTGCCACCTGTAGCGGCAGCAGATGTCACTGATCCACCAGCCTGAGCTAGGGCAGAAGCGTCAAGGATTCCTAAGGTGATATTGCTGTTTGCGAATAATCGGATATCTCCTGCTAACGCAGTCGCATTCATGGCAGTGGGTGAAGCGAAGGCATCGGCAGACGTATTAATCGTTCCTGCGGCGATCGCATTCGTAGACTGAAGCAATACATCACCACTCTCTGCCGTTGCTTCTCCTAAATTCACAGAAACATCTGTTGCGGTGCTGATTCTACTTGTGATGATGTCTCCTGACTCCACTGTTCTTCCGGTCGTTAGTTGCACGATGCCATCAGAGTTAACGATCAAATCAGTGGCGTGATCGATTTCACCTCCAGTGAGTAGTTCTGGAAGTGATGCAGGGGTAAAGGGAAGTGTGTTGGGGCGATCGCTTCCCAAAGGCTGAACCTCCAGCCTCAGGAGTGAACCTTCCTGACTGATTCGCACTAAGTTTTCCCCTGGTATGGTGGCGATCGTGATGTCTCCTCCTGGAGCAGTCAGCGTTCCGGTGCTCACGACTGTGCCGCCGATGAGTGATAGAGAGTTGCCATTAGTGACACTCAAATTACCTGAATTGACGATCGCCCCTGGTTCACTTGAGGTAAAAGCAAACTGGTTTGGTGTTCCGACCACGTCCGCGAAATTGTTTTCTCCAGTCGCGCTAAACCAGCCTTGATCAAAACCAATTCCATTGGCAGTTGTAGCGGTGAAGGAAGCAGGCAGGTTCAGGCTGGCGTTAGCTTCAAAGAGAATTCCC
Organism: Leptolyngbya sp. FACHB-541; assembly: GCF_014695875.1. Lineage (NCBI taxonomy): Bacteria > Bacillati > Cyanobacteriota > Cyanophyceae > Leptolyngbyales > Leptolyngbyaceae > Leptolyngbya > Leptolyngbya sp. FACHB-541. Next base: position 7,380 of record NZ_JACJPC010000086.1, read on the forward strand.
GCTGGATTAATCAGATACAGATTTGAGTTGCCGTTTGTTACCTGAATCAATCCATTAATCACAGAAGGATCGCCTCCTGTAACTCGTCCCAAAATATTCTCAACGCCTGCTTCAGAGATGAAACTGGCGATTTGGTTGGCATCTAATCCGAATGCTTCAAAGCTGTGAAACAGGTTATTACCCGATCGCCGACCGTCTTGAATATTAAACTGATCGCCCACCTGATTCACGGTCGTCCCCACTCCATCATCCGCAGGACGCACATTCTGCGCGATTAGCCATTCGGAAGGGGCGATTGCCTCATTCCCAGAATTTGAGAACTCCACCGCAAAGGATTCTGGTGAGTGAGTGGTCGGTTCAGTCGAACTCACTGAACCTACAGCGGCAGTGAGGCTAGAGGAATCGATTGTCTCTGAAGTCGGCAGGATAGGAGGTACAGGAATTTCGGAGGGGAGGGCGATCGCTAGCATAGGAGGTTAACCTCTCAACTAGATGGGGCAAATTGAGAATTAGAAATTAGAAGTGACGTTGTGAACTGCAAACATTAAGAACAACACTCAGTCAGCGGAACGGGCAATAAATCTTCCAGACCGACTACGGGATGCTGCAATAGGCTTTCCCAATCCGACTCAAGGGCTTCATCAGCGGGATTGAGCCGTCGCAGTTGGTTTAACTTCTCTAGTGCGTCATACCAAAAGCCGTGAGCTGCAAGCAAAGCGACCTGCTCTTTGGGTGAAGCAGTTTGTAGCTGCTGAGTGAGTTGAACGGTGGGCGATCGCCTCACGATCACACCCGTCACCTGAAAATGAGACTGGGTTTCAGCATCACATACAAAAGTAAACTGCCAGCGATAAAGGCGATCGGGTTCTAACGCGGGAGCATCTTCGGGTAACGAGAACTGTCCGATTCCCGCTGCTGCGGTCTGAAATGTAGTGCGATAAACCGCCTCCTGGTGTCCCTCATCAGACAGCGTCAGTTCTACCGCACTTGCTGCGTAGGGTAAATAAAGCCAGAAAGTCGGATGAGGGGCGATCGTTTCCCCCCAGTTGGTGGAAGGAGCAAGTGCAGTAAAGGGAATTTCAGAAGTGGGGCAAGCCGGACGACTACCTGCATCCTGAGTTTCTCCGGGCGCACCCCGATTTGGTGGATTGTAAGTAACGTTTTTGGGTTGAGCGAAGTGAGTTCCTGCATTTAACGCGGGAGAGATTAGCGCAACCAGTATTCCTGTTGTGATCAGTTGCGTGGTAAAGCTTATCCAATTGAGATGCATGATTCCTCCTGATGGGGCGGAGTGGAAGTTCAATTCAGTCGAGGTTCGGTCGGGTAGATTGGGCAATGTAACGTCTACCCAGCAGCACTGCACCACTGCTGCTTATTAGCGCCAGCCCAGTGGGAACCAATGGCAACCACCAGCCTGCAATCAATGCACCCCAGGCGATGCTATAGAGGATAACTACCGCTGTACTCAGGGCAATTCCTAATATTTGGTTGCGACGAATTTTCCAGGTCAGCCCAGCGGCGATCGCTGACCACAGAGCAATCCAGACGCGATCGCCCCACTCTGGCAGTGGGTTAAGAATTCTCCTTCCATCCAACGCGGCCGCCAGCAAATGATTTACCATTTGTGCCTGGATGTGAACGCCTGCAATAGGTTTCGCTGCCCAAGTGCCGCTATCAGGAGTAAAAAAATAATCTGTAGGATTCGTTACAGGGGCAGTCATGCCAACGAGAACGGCGCGATCGCTCAAGTCAGGTAGTGATGAGTCGTTCAACAGTTGGGATAAACTTAGGCGATCGGCAAATTGATCCAGTTCTGCATAATTAAGCAATACCTGAAATCCCCAGCGATCGATTCGGTGGTAGGCTCCACCCTGCGTTTCTAGAGGTGTGAATCGGGCATTCCCTAACTGCATCTGGTGATTATCTAACGTTTGAGGCTCAATGCCGTTCTGATCCAGATAGTGGAGTGCAACTATCGTGTTGAGCGAAAAGCGTGTGGCGCAGGGGTCAGCGGGGTCAGGCTGCATAAACATTAACTGTCGTCGCAACACTCCATCAGGATCAGACACCACATTGCTGAAGCCCAGTTGCGTCTCTGGTAAGTCGGGTGGTGGACTGATGCCGGGTCGGTCAGGATTGTCGCTATGACGAACGCTGCACAAAGACACTACATTTGACTGCTGTAACGCTTGATGTAAAGCAGCAGAGGTTTGACTCCGAAAAATATCCAGTCCAATCACCCGAGGTTGTTGTGCTTGCAGTCGTGCGATCGCCTCACTTAACACTTCGTCTGGTAACGGATAGCCGTAGGTATTCACATCGAATTCCGTTGCCTCAATGATCAGGAGCCGTTTGGGTAGAGTTTCTGTTGGGCGCGATCGCATCAACTGATCAAAAGCACTCAATTCCCAGCGCTGCAATAATCCTAGCGATCGCACTCCCATCATCCCTGCTGTGATTACAAGACTCGTGATCAGTGCTATCCATAGCGGCAGTTGACGGGCGATCGGTTGGGGAAATGTAGTGGATGATGAGGACTGTGATGGTGATTGGGGCGTTGCTGGTTGGGTATGTGAATCTCGTAGGGGCGTTTCGCGAAACGCCCCTACATGGGAGATGGATGCCTGTGGATCATCCTCTTGTTTAACAATGCTTGAGCATTGCAACGTGGAATTATGCCGCAGGGCTTGCCAATCTAAAGGGGGTTCTGCGGAAATGTGATAGAGGCAGGGTAGCCAACTGGCGCAGGGGAACTCTCGCTCTAATCCCTGTAACCGTTCCCGTGCCTGACGTACTGCTAGATAAAGGGAATCACCCTGAGAGAAGGCTTTAAGAAACTGCGTGAGAAATGCCTGAGCAATTCGATCGGGTACGGGTTCTCGCATCAGAATGAGTTGCGGCAGGCGCAGTGGCTCTAGCTCACGCGCTAGCCCCATGCCATCACAGGAGTTGAAGATAGCAAGCTGAAGTCCTTGAGCGATCGCCCGTCGCAGTCCATATTTCAACTCTGCCAATGTCAAACTGTCATGAGGATTGATCGCAATACAGCCCTGTTCTGCTTGCGTGTGGCTATGTCCAGCAAAGAATAGGATATGCCAGGGTTGATCCCAGAGATGGTCGTTAATCACGGAACGAGATGGTTCCACCAAAAAGGTTACTTGTGCATCAGGCAAAGCTTGCAGTAAATGGCGATCGACTTCTACATCAATACCGTTGCTATCCCCCAGAATCGCCAGAATTCTAACTATAGGAGGCTCTGAAGGGGATGTGCAGGGTTGCGCTATTCGCTCTAATGTGGGTGCGCCTAATGTCACCTCAGCCTGAGGATAGCGCTCTATCAAATCCCATAAATGCCACGGTAGGTAAGGAATATGAGGGTCAGCACTGCGAATCACAATCCGGATTGAGTCATCCCGATTTAAGGACTCCCGCAATCGCAGATCCAGCACCCGAAATGAGTCGGCAGTGAGCCACTGTTGCAGGCGATCGCCCAATTCTATACCCGCCTGCTGACAGGCTTCTACCAGATGAATTGAGCCTTGATAAACAATCGCTTTTGGTTTGATTCGGGTAGCTCCTTCCAGGCTGCGATAGTGCTGCTGCCAGCGGTGTAACTGTTGCACCAGTTCTGGGCTTGGGGGAAGGGTGCCACTCAGTTCCAAGTCAGGGCGATCGCCATCCGTGCCAATCTCCAAAGTCACCCGAAATCCCTGACGCTGAAAATCGCCATCGAATTTAAAGGTGACTAATTTGGCGATCGGAGCCATAAAGTTTCTTGTTAGTGTTATCCAAGTAGGTTGGGTGAAGCAACGCGAAACCCAACGCCTTCTCAGCGTGGTAGTACACACATTACACCCATCTACTAACAATAAAAGTTTCTGTAATCGAGCAGTCATCTAACACAAGCTGCACCCCAAACTGTTCACCCGCTTCAGCCGTGAACAGAAGCTGCATCGCTTCTGTGCTTCTTGCTTGAGCGTACATCACTTCGGCTCCTGCTTCATCCAGCACCAACAGTTTCAGCGCTGGTGGTAGGTGGGAATGTTCTGCCGCTTCTACCTGCACCCAAATTTCTATTTCTTGATCTGATACAGGCAGCAGTCCCACCAGTAGCGAAACGGGAATTATGCTGGACTCGGTTCTGAGGGTCAAGACCTTTCCACGTCGGATAATCGGCGCAATGGATTCTTCTGCATAAACAGACGGAGCACCCCGAAACTCAAAGGCAGGCTGAGCCGGGTTAAGAATTGGGTCAAAAAACTCACCAATCGCTTGCCAACTGGCATCTGCTACATTTCGCAACCATTCACCTAAATTTACAGGTGCAGAAGCCGTTTGCTGAAGCTGTCGCAAATGGGTCAACAGTTCGGTGAGCGATCGCAACTCACTCAGGGAAACCCGTTCCGCTGTTGCCGTCGGAACAAAGCCAAGGATCGAGGCTTCTCTTAATGATTCATCAAGCTGTACCGCCACATAACCAATGCGATCGCTCCACACATCTGGTGGAATTCGCATTTCGGTTTCATTGGGCAACACTGGGCGACACTCTAATGTGCCACAGTTTTGCACCGTTAAGCCTGCACTATCTATCAACCAGTGGTCATTGGAACTAGAGGAATCTATCTGAAATTCCAAACATTCCAAATAAAAACTCACTGCATAAATAGCCAGTGTGTTTAGGTAAACCTGCTTTGCTTTGGGCAGATCGGTGTGCTGCTGTCGCAACCGCTCCGCCTGCCGATGTGCCGCCAGTGCCAACGTAACCGTGAAAGGTGGATCGAGATGAATCATAGGTTCCCCCGGAAAAAATAGCGATTAACTGAACAGATGCTCCTGAAATTTGGGGGCAAATTTTTGACAACACCGTTGAAAGAAACTGCTCAAAGTGGGAATTTTGATACCCAGACGTACGGAAATATCTTCCCAGCTTTTATCATCAAACCGATCGAGGGCAATGTTGCGAAAGTTAGCATCGGGGCGATCGCGAATGTGAGTGTGTTGAAACACCTGCTCAGCATCTTGCTCAATGTAGTCTCGCAAAAGTTGAACAGGTGAATCGGACTCCTCAGGTTGGGCGAGATGTTCCAAGTCGTTCAGGTTGGGTAATTCAGTGGTTTCGCGATCGCTAAACTCGTGGCGACAATCAATCATCACCCGCTCTAACCGAAAGTTAACCCAGTTCATAAACTTCTTATCTCCCCGCTCCGGGTCGTAGTTGTCGATCGCGCAGCAGATATACGTCAACGTGCGGTTCACCGCCTCGTCATACAGCAATTCATAGAAAGATGGCGTAAAAGTGGTGCGGTGGGGACGAGCCAAACGCCCTGAAAGCTTAATAGCAGTAACCAACTGCGTGAGTGCATGTTGCCGTTCAGCCGTTTGGCGAGGATGACGCTGTGCCTCCATTGCTAATTGTTTTAGCTGGACATCATCTAACACCTGTTTTAATGCAGCCGTTTGTAGGGCGATCGCCCAATCTCGTGCAGATTCTCGTGCAGAATTGTAATGACTTAACGCCTCCACAATTACATCTAATAAGTGGTTACGAGTATGCTCAAAAATCTTCTGATAAACCTCGGATAGCGGTTGTCCGGGTAGCGCTCGACCGACAGGACGCGATCGCAAAATTTCATCCACCAATGTCAATATCGGTAGCTGCACAGGCGATTGCTCACCCTTACTCACCAGCAGTTGGGCTTCCTGCACCAGTTGTGTAAGTCGGTCATCCATAATGGAAACCCTGCTAAAACTGTCTTGCTCAGACTGTCTCGCTCAGCGTTCAATCCTATTTCACCAATATTATGAAACGCTGTTTCGTTTGACGAGTCAAAGCTATTTACCTTTACTCCATACTAATTGCTGCAGATTATGCCATTTGTTTCAAAACTTAAAATTTGATTCCTTTGCATAATTTTGCCACCGTTTCCCGGAGTGATAGTCGAACAGAAAATTTACTGTTCCTGCAATCATCACTTTGGAGAAACTATCATGGCAGTCATTATTGGAACCGCAAATGCAGACGTTCGCATCGGTACACTTAACGACGATGCAATCTATGGTTTTGGAGGAAACGATCGCTTATCAGGGTTGAGAGGCAATGACGTAATCTATGGCGATCGCAGTCCTAGAGGTGTAAATGTCGGTGTTCCCGGAAACGACACCATTTTTGGCGGTGACGGAAACGACACTATTTTTGGCGAGCAAGGCAATGATCTGCTCTTTGGCGGCAATGGCAACGATCGAATGTTTGGCGGAAACGGCAACGACCGCATGTATGGCGATCGCGGCAACGATTACTTAGACGGTGGTAATGGTAACGACAGAATGTTCGGTGGGTTGGGCAACGATACCCTCAATGGTGGATTAGGCGCAGACACCATGTTAGGTGGACTGGGCAATGACAACTATTATGTGACCGCTGGCGATCGCGTCATCGAAGGGGTTAACCAGGGAACTGATACGATTCGATCTGCTATCAACACCACTTTGCCGGATAACGTAGAAAACCTGATTCTGACAGGAGCCGCTCCAGTCTTTGGCTTTGGCAATGTGTTGAATAACGTGATTACGGGAAATAACGCCAACAATATTCTCTCTGGAATGGACGGAAATGATCGGCTATCAGGAAATGGGGGTAACGATAATCTGATTGGCGGTAGAGGTCGCGATCGCTTAAACGGAGGTGGGGGTAACGATCTCTTAACCGGAGTCCGAACCTCTCCGCTCATAGGTGGCAATCCTGGTGCAGGCGAAATCGATATCCTCACGGGTGGTGGAGGTAATGATAGGTTCAACTTAGGTAATACCTTCAATGCCTATTACGCGACGGGAGGCGGCACAGATTTTGCTGTCATCACCGACTTGTCGGCGGGAGACAACATCGTGCTAAATGGAACAGCATCAGATTATGTCGTGCAAAACCAGTTCATCTTCCTTCCAGAATTGGGCGGCAACGTACAAGGGACAGGAATTCGCCGCGTCAATGGCAACTCTTCGGATCTAGTTGGGTTTGTGCAGAATGCAGTGGGGCTGAACTTGAATAGCTCAGTGTTTGACTTTGTTTCACCTCAAATTGCTCCAATTGGGTAAGGCGATCGCAGTTCCTATTATCGAATTTCCTCATCCCCAGAGCCTCTAATATCAAATTCGTCTCCGAGGTATCAGTATCGGTAGGGGCGAAGCATTCGGCAGAAGATTGCGATTGAGTTGTAAGCATTATGTCCGAATGCTTCGCCCGTACACAGAGCCTCGCCCCTGCACAAAGATAGTGCCTCTTTGCGAGGTCAATTCTGTATAACTTGGCATGACTAGGCGCAGCCTCGCAACAAGGGTTTAACAGCCATCAGCGCCACAAAAAATTCTCATTTGCATAAAACACCAGAATTTTTCTGGAGTGAGAGACAACTAACCTCACACTCAGGAGACTCAAAATGGTAACTTCTCTTTCAACATTGCGCGATCGCCTCGACTTTCACACAGACAATGCTTCCGGTCGTTCTGGAGCAGCAGTGATTAACCTCACCACAGGTGCAAGTTCACTCGTTAATCCTGATCAGGCTTTTGGCACATCCAGTACGATCAAAATTGGAATTCTCTATGCGCTAATGCGGCGGATTGACCGCGACCCAAACGTTTCTTACCAGACCACAATTAATTCGGGTAGCCAGTACGGCAATAACCAGGGCAATTCCAATAATCCCATTCCGGGTCTGCGTGCCAACGCAAACTATACCCTCAACTTCCTGGCAGAAACGATGATTGCCAACAGCAACAACTGGGCAACCAATCGGCTCATTGACTTTCTGGGCAGAAATCAAATCAACCAGGAGTTACGTAATTTAGGCTTGAATGTGACGCGGGTAAACCGCTACATGACCGGAACGGGTGCCCCTAGTGCCCATAACACTACTGGTCCGGGAGGCGACTATCGAGCGGGATTTGATAACCTGTCTACTCCACGCGAAATGGTGAGAATGTTGCAGCGTATTCATGCTAACGAGAATTCACTACTCGATCCAATTTCTCATTCTGCTTTCTGGCGCATTTTGGGGTTGGATGCCAACCGTGGTGTGAATACCAAAGGTTTAGCCAGCCGTTCCTACAATAATGCGATTTATCCTTCTCCTAGCAATGATTTCTTGTCGCCTGATTGGGCAAACCTGCTGGAGTTTCAAAATAAAGGGGGCAACAATTCCTGGACAGGAAATCCGGGAGATTTTGTGGCTAAGCCAGCTTTGGGAAATCACTTTCAGCGATCGGAAGCAGGGCGAATCACCTTTAACAACGGGCAGGTCGTCTTCTATGCCGCCTTTGTGGACAATGCCAGCAATGATTCTCGCGCTGCAAATACCCTGGCCTCCATTGGTTATGAAGTCGCGGCTGAATATGCTAATGCGCGAGTCACTCATACCCCTGTAAATAGCCAATTGGATGATGGTCGGGTTGTCACGGTTAGAGGATTTCCAGGTGCGATTGCCGACACAATTGATATTAATTCGGTAGCGGGCGATCGCCTCGATTTCCTCGTCAACCGTGAGAGCATTGTACGCCTCCCCAGAACTCAAATCGAAGGTGTGCGAATTTTACCTGGAGGAGGCAACGACACAGTTTACGGCAGTTCTCTTGCTGATGTAATTCGAGGTGGCACAGGAAATGACGCCCTACGTGGTGAAGGAGGAAATGATTCCATCAATGGAGATGCCGGAAACGACCAGCTTTGGGGTGGCACAGGAAATGATATTTTGTATGGCGGCGAGGGGATTGATGGATTGCACGGTGGTACAGGTAATGATGTCCTGCATGGCGGCAACGGATTTGATTCGGTTCAAGAAATCGGCAATGTTAACTTCACCCTGACCAACACTCGACTCACTGGATTAGGCACTGATACATTGCTCAGTGTGGAATCTGCCTACCTCACAGGTGGAAGCGGAGCTAATATCATCAACGCCTCTGCTTTCACCAATGGCACCATATGGCTTGATGGCAGAGTTGGAAACGATCACCTCCGAGGTGGGACAAGCCACGACATATTGAACGGTGGAATGGGTAATGATCGCCTCTATGGAAATAACGGCAACGATTCCCTGAATGGGGGTGATGGCAATGACTTTATCTCTGGCGGGGCAAACAATGACTCCCTTTTGGGAGGAGACGGCAATGACTCTATGCACGGGGATACCGGTAATGACCGAATCAATGGCGAAGCAGGAAATGATGTAATCACAGGTGGCTCAGGTTGGGACGCCATCAACGGAGGCAGCGGTAGCGATCGCCTCCTAGAGGTCGGAGATGTCCGCTATTACACTCTGACCAACACCCGCCTCACCACACTGGCGATTACCCTCAATACCAACCCCAACACGATTGTTCGTCCCTATGTAGACACGCTCACAAGCATTGAATCCGTGACCTTGATTGGCGGCAACAGCCGCAACCTGATCAATGCTTCTGAGTTTACCGCAGGCAGTGTGATTCTACAGGGCTTAGCCGGTAATGATACGCTGCTGGGCGGTAGCCAGGGGGATACGCTCAATGGTGGAATTGGAAAGCTCAATGGTGGAATTGGAAACGACACGCTCAATGGTGGGGGAGCAGATGATTTACTCACGGGTGGAACAGGACTCGATCGCCTCACAGGTGGAGCAGGGCGCGATCGCTTCAGCTTTAATGCACCCAATGAAGGAGCCGACCGAATCCTTGACTTTGAAGTTGCCACTGATTTGATTCAGCTTTCATCTCGTGGATTTTCAGGGTTGCGAACAGGGTTACTAGCAGCCAACCAATTTACTCTGGGAGCCTCTGCGACTGCCATCACTCATCGCATCGGCTACAACAATACGACAGGTGCCCTCTGGTTTGACCAGGATGGTACTGGTGGTCAGGCTGCAAGGCAATTAGCAACGCTTGCTCCAAACCTCAACCTGACCAACAATCATTTTGTTGTGGTGTGAATGTTATTTTATCCAGGCGCACAGATCTCCAACCTTTCGAGAAAGGTTGGAGATCTGCTTCAATGTTGAATATTTAATAGAAGTCTGAAAGCATTGAAGCGATGGAAATTGACTTTAGACTGACAGAACTGACTGATGTTGATAATCTGCTGATCCTTGTTCAAGAATATTATGAGTACGATGGACACCCATTTGATCTGGTGCAGGTGCGGGCAGCGCTGGAAAATTTGATTCGTCATCCAGAATGGGGACGAGTGTGGTTTATCTGTCGCGAGCTGCAAGCAGTTGGCTACGTAGTTCTAACGCTGGGCTACAGCATAGAGTATTTAGGACGTGATGCGTTTGTAGATGAAATTTATATCCGTGAAAGCGATCGCGGTCAGGGTATTGGCAGAGTAACGTTTCAATTTCTGGAGGACGTTTGCCGTTCCTTGGAGGTGCATACACTTCACCTGGAAGTAGAACATGCTAATACCAACGCCCAAGCTGTCTATCGTAAGCTGGGATTCACGGATCAAAAACGTTATTTAATGACTCGCAAGTTAACGACTACAGAAGCTCAAATTGCAGAGCCTAAGTAAGTTCGAACAGAACGTTTGTGCCAAGTCTTTTCTTAATTAGCAAGTTGTAAAACGCCATTCGGACTACTCCCTTTGTTACATGTAGCTTCACAAAGCATTGGGATAATATGAACTCAATGCAATCCAAGACTTTAGGATTGGAATAGCGTAGGGCATCGCTTCTACCTAGAGATTTTGAGTTTTAATTAAGCCAAATCTATATTGAGAGAGATGACAAACCAGGATAAGAATTCACAGCAAGACCCCTTTAAGGATGCGATCGCCACCGCGATGACCATCGGAGCTTCAGCTGCCAAAGCAACTTCCGATGCCGTCAAATTTGCAACGGACGGCGTTGCTGGCGCTACCACCGCTGTTGGAGACGTGGTCATGCCTGTAGCTCAACAGTTCGTTGAACAAGGCACCACCACTGTGGGACACATGGTCGCCCCCATTGCAGAGCATCCGTTCACCAAGTACGCCTCCAAAGTGCCAGGAATTAATCTGCTCATGACTGCCTTAGGACAGGTTGACATAGAGCAAGCGCAGAAAGAAGTAGATCAACTGCGCCAGCAATATCCTTCAGAAACTTCAGAGCAGCTTGCTCACCGCATCATGGTAGACACTGCTATGAAAGCGGGTGGCATTGGCTTACTGACAAACTTTATTCCACCTTTAGCACTAACCCTTTTTGCCGTTGACATCGCCGCAGTCACTACGCTTCAGGCTGAGATGGTGTATCGTATTGCCGCTGCCTACGACTTTCCGCTAAACGACCCAACTCGACGGGGCGAAGTGCTAGGTATTTTTGGCTTGTCTCTGGGTGGTTCCAGTGCCCTCAAAGTTGGGCTGGGTATTGTCGAACTGATTCCGCTTGTCGGTGCTGCGGTAGGCGCATCCAGTAATGCTGGACTGATTTATACGTTAGGGTATGGCGCTTCTCAGTTTTATGAAGCGAAGAAAACTCGCGCCAATGCAACGTCTCTGTAAGGCTTGATGTGTATGTGGAATTAACACCAACTCCAAGAATTCGGGCTACAGATAGAGAAGCACTCGCGTCACAGGGTGCTTCTCTATCTGTAGCCCGTTTTTCTAGAAACGGCATTAACACCCAACGAAGTCTAGGAGTGTCCCTTAACTTTTGTTAATTTAAAGACTAGCTGTATTGCTAGGCTCATTCGGTTCTAAAGATTAGCGACAGCAAAAAAGCAGATCGCTAAGCTGTAAATCGTGTTCAGCTCAAAGACACTCTGCACAGTCTCTGCTTTGTGAGAACCCGCCAGCATATCTAATCTTAGGAGAATCAAATGAAGAACAAGTTCACCGTTGAGAATGCGGCAATGCTGTTGATTGACCATCAGCAGGGCACCCTTAAACTTGCTCGCAACTTGCCTCGTGAAGAAATTGTGCAGAACACTCGTGCTTTAGCACGTACAGCAGTTGAAAGTGGGATGCCACTGGTGTTAACGAGCAGCATGGAAGATCATTTTCAGGGATTGTTGCTCGACGATTTACAGGAAATCGCGCCTGAAGCCTACAACCAGCGAATTAAACGTCCTGGAGTGGTAGACTGCTGGGAATACGACGAATACAAAAACGCGGTCGTAGCCACAGGCAGAAAAAAGCTGATTATGGCGGGTTTAACAAATGATGTGTGTATTGTTTATCCGGCCATCAGTGCAATCGAAGATGGGTTTGAAGTACAGGTTGTGGTAGATGCAGGCGGCTCACCCACAACGCTAGCTGATGAAACTGCCTTGAGACGCATGGAAAAGCATGGTGTCACACTGACCTCAACTAATCAAGTGATGGCAGAACTTGCCAATTCCTGGTCAGAAGGGGTAGGGCAAACGATTCAAACTATTATGTACCAAGAAATTCTTGCCAAACTAGTCGAGGTGTAGGGATGGATGCCATGACCAGCGTTTTGGTCGTTTACACATCAACATTGGGAAACACCCAAAAAATGGCTGAGGCAGTTGCCGATGGTGCGCGATCGGTAGAAGCAACGACGGTCACTCTATGTGAAGCAACAGAAGCAACGAGAGAAGAAGTTCGTGTTTGTGATGCGCTATTGCTAGGAACACCTCTGCGCCATCGTTCCGCAGATGCAAGGGTGAAACAGTTTATCGAAAACACGATCGAAGTTCTTTGGCTAACCGATGACCTGGTTGGCAAGGTTGGTGGTGTGTTTTCTGTTGGTGGTGGCTATGGCAATGCCGGGGCAGGAGTGGAAATTGCTCAACTGGGACTGCTAGCCGCGATGGCAGGGGCAGGAATGATTTTAGTGCCGTTGCCCAAAACCACTCCTGGCTCAGGCGTTGCTGGAAGTCACTGGGGCGCTCATGGCAGAAGCGGTGGACCTAATATGGAGCCACTGGGCATCACAGATGAGATGCTCCAGTGTGCTTACCATCATGGTGCCAATGTTGCCCGTGTAGCAGCGGCACTTCAGGGCAAGAACTTGATGGCGCGTGGTAATCAGGCACCATCACAAGAGTTAATTGCCCTGTTCTTGGGATCCCCCTAATCGGTAGAACTACAAGGGGCCAGACTTATGTTGGACGAACCCTATGACAGCTTAAACTTCTCGGTGATTCGTGCCATTGCTTCCTCTACGTTTTCTCGACTGTTGAAGGCTGAAATGCGGAAGTAGCCTTCTCCTGCCGCACCAAAGCCTGAACCAGGAGTGCCGACAACGTTCACAGTGTGCAGCAGCTTATCAAAAAACTCCCAGCTAGTGAGATCGTTAGGAGTCTTAACCCAAACATAAGGAGCATTCACACCACCATACACTTGTATCCCTGCTGCGGTGAGTTGCTCCCGAATGATTCGAGCATTTTCCATGTAGAAGCTCACCAGTGCTTTGGTTTGAGCTTGCCCTTCGTCTGAGTAGACTGCCTCGGCTCCTCGCTGCACGATATAAGATACACCATTAAATTTAGTGGACTGGCGACGATTCCATAGCTTCCACAGATCTACATCTGAGCCATCGGCGGCTTTTGCGGTCAGAGCTTTGGGAACGACGGTAAAGGCACAGCGAGTTCCGGTAAAGCCTGCATTTTTGGAGAATGAGCGAAATTCGATCGCACATTCCCTCGCTCCCTCAATCTCGTAAATCGAGTGAGGAATATCAGGATCAGAGATAAAGGCTTCGTAGGCTGCGTCAAAGAAAATGATAGAACCGTTAGTTCTGGCGTAATCTACCCATGCCTGAAGGTGAGTTTTGCTGGCGATCGCCCCCGTCGGATTGTTTGGAAAACAGAGGTAAATCAAATCTACCTTTTCGGTTGGAATCTGTGCGGTAAAGTTGTTTTCAGCTGTGATCGGCAAATAGACTAGACCGCCATATTCCCCTGCCTCATTGACCTCTCCGGTGTGCCCTGCCATGACATTCGTATCGACATACACCGGATAAACTGGGTCAGTCACTGCAATCGAGTTGTTATTGCCAAAGATGTCGAGGATATTGCCACAGTCACACTTAGAACCATCGGAAATAAAAATTTCTGAGGCATCAATTTCACAGCCTCGTGACTGAAAATCCTGTGCAGCAATCTTTTCGCGCAACCAGGCATAGCCCTGTTCTGGACCGTAGCCTCGAAAGCTCTGGCGATCGCCCATGTCCTCGACCGCTTTAATCATGGCATCGCGACAGGCTGGGGGCAACGGTTCCGTTACATCACCAATTCCCAAACGAATAATTTTGGCATCAGGATTTGCCTCTGCAAAAGCATTGACCCGTCGTGCAATTTCTGGAAACAGGTAGCCTGCTTTCAGCTTGAGATAGTTGTCGTTAATAGTTGCCATAGTCTAGATCGCTACAAACACCGTTAAGATAGCTTACCAATTAAAGGTCTGCAGCAGAATCGGGGATTGGGGATTAGGGGTTGGGGATGTGCTGTCCATCATCTGCCGCAGAAATTGCTCTTGCTCTTGTAGCTTTGTCTCTGCTTGCTTGCGTTCAGAGTAGCAGCTTGCAGAATCTAGTTTGTCGCGCGAGTGGATCAAGGGCATTTCAACCTTTACGGGGTGTCCTTTCCTTTATAGCTCCAATTCTTAGAATTTTTAGAAACTGTACTATTACTATTCTTTGAAATTGAACCTGTTCAAATCAGGATAGGAGCGACACAATTTAGTAGATCGCAATTTCTAATTTGAATAACATAGCCTTGATACCGTTTCTACATAAGCTGCATATTTTGGAGCGTGCCCCGCGTACGCGGGGCACGCTCCAAAATATGCAGCCTTAAAGAGAATTGATATGAGCAAGTTTTTATTAGTTATTAATTGCTTATAAAAATGCTATTTTTGGCTTACTAGTTCTGTAAATTTTGCTGATTAGCTAACTGTATGAACGTTATTCATAGAAGCTATTGATTTGCTAGATTGAACACTTTTGAGTTGCTGTCTAAACTTGAATTGTTAACTAAAAAGCCAGGAAAAAAGCAATGAGATCCGTAATTAAGGCTAAGTTCCAATCATTTGAACAACCGCGTCAAAAGAACGTAATTCTACGTGCTATCCAGAAGTTTTGGGAGTTTTCCAACTTTTATGGTGAGTACAATTCACTCGATCCTTCACAAAGACGCAAGTTTGTTTTGGATAAAAATAATGAGGCTTCACATCGTTAGAAACTTTAGTGCTCCAAAAAAGGAAAAGGGAAAGGAATGAAAGCCAGCCAACGGCACTTGCCCTTTCTCTCCCTTTCCCCTTCAATTCAAAGTATTAGGTGTTAGAAGGTAAGGCGGCGATCGCTTCCATCATCCTCAAACTGTTGTTCTCCTTTGCCGACGACTTCTACAATCACCTGGCGCGATCGCGGTTGCCATTCTCCTTGACGGGCCGTGATTTCGACGATTGTTTGTGGTCCGTCACTGTGTACTCGATAGGTTGTGGTTGCCCAAGCTCCGGTGCGGTACTCAAATGAGTGACCATCATCTTCGTAGAGCGTCCATTCTCCTTCACCCGGATAAACTCGTAGCCGCAGTTCATCCATTGGGCGTTCATCCGTGTACTGCATCACGGGTGCCAGAGGAATAATTGCGCCTGCCCGAACAAATAGCGGCATTTTTTCTAAAGGAGCTTGAGCCAGAATGTGGTTTGCACCTTGGTACGTTTCTCCGCTCCACCAGTCGTACCACTCGCCTTCAGGCAGGTATACAAGTCGCTCCTCAACTCCAGGTCTATACACGGGTGCAGCCATTAGTGACGGCCCTAGCAATACCTGATCATAGAGGTTATAGGTTTTGGGATCGTTAGGAAAATGATAAAGCAGTGGACGCAAAATAGGTGCGCCTGTGCTGGCAGCTTCCCAGAATAGCGTGTAAAGGTAGGGCAGCAGCCGATAGCGCAGTTCGATGTATTCTCGACAAATTTTTTCGACGCGATCGCCAAATACCCAGGGTTCATGGCGAGCGCTGGCAGTCGTGGAGTGCGCCCGCATCATTGGATAAAGCATTCCTACCTGCATCCAACGGGCGAATAGCTCCGCCGTTGCGTTGCCTGCAAAGCCGCCAATGTCCTCTCCGACAAAAGCTACACCAGATAGTCCCAAGTTGCAGAGCGCTGGCAATGACATCTCCAGATATTCCCAGAGGGACTGGTTATCGCCTGTCCATACAGCAGACCAGCGCTGCACGCCTGCGTAGCCAGATCGGGTCAACACGAACGATCGCGCATTCGGACGTAGTCGCTCCAATCCCTCAGCGCAGGCCCGCGCCATCATTTGCCCATACAGGTTGTGTGCTTCTGCATGAGTAGTTTGCTCGTCAGCAGGTCCTTGAGGAGCGTCGAGCGGAAACCACATTTTCTTACCCGGATCTCCAAAGGGGCGATCGTTCATAGCGGGTTCGTTCATGTCGTTCCAGACGCCTGCAATGCCGACATCTGTCAGCTCCTTTTGCAGGTTGCCCCACCATTCGCGCACGTCAGGTCGCAAGAAGTCTGGAAAAACGGCACGACCGGGCCAGACATAGCCATGAAAAATTTTGCCCTCAGCCGTTCTCACGAAGTAGTCATGTTCTAAGCCTTCCTCAAACGGTAAGTAGTCGGCTTCCGTTTCCTCTTTTACACCTGGATCGACGATTGTGACGAACTTAAACCCATCCTGAGATAAATCCTTCACCATTGTTTTGGGGTCGGGAAAGCGCTTAGGACTCCAGGTAAACACGCGGTAACCGCGCATATAATCAATATCCAAGTGAATCACATCACAAGGAATTTGGCGTTTGCGGAACTCCTGAGCAAGCTGGCGCACTTCTTCTTCGGAGTCGTAGCTCCAGCGGCACTGGTGATAGCCCAATGACCACCGAGGCGGCATTGGCATTCGTCCAGTCAGTTGAGTGTAGGTTTGCAGGATCTGAGCCGGTTCAGGTCCATAGATGATGTAATAGTCCAGGTCTTTGCTCTGGCTCTGCATCTTCCAGACTCCATATTGCTCAGCACCAATGTCAAACTGGCTCCAGAAAGTGGTGTTGAAAAAGATGCCGTAGCCTAACTGAGGTCGCAATGCCATAAAAAATGGAATTGCCTGATACATCTCATCGGTGAGTGCCGTGTAGTCGAGTGAATCGGTTGTCCAGTTGGTGAGGCGATCGCTCCGTTTATCTAGCAGTCCTGTACGTTCACCAAAACCATAAAAGTGTTCATCTTCTGCGATTTGTTTCCAGTTAGCGCTCGCCCCTTGCCGCCAAGCCATGCCTGGTTCTGCATCCTGGGCGAAAACCCGTCCTGACTGGTCAAAACAGGTAATTTGAACTGGATTACGTCCAACGGTGACGCGGATTTGCTCCGTTTTTAGCTCTAGTGCTTCTGGAGTTTCCTGTAGCTCAAATGGCACCTGCTCCCATTCTTCATCTGCCACGGGTGTAGCCCACGATCGCCTGGGTGAAAACTCACCATTAGGTGCCATTCGCACCCGTACCAAGTTTGCTGCAAGAATGCTAATAATGACACGAGCATTGCCGCAATCTAGCTCTACACCTCGCTCGAATCGCTCAACTCTCTGTACTTCTCCAACAGTTGACCAGGGCTGTTCTGTAATGGGCATTTTGCCCCATATTTCTGGCATTCCAATTCTCCTAAATTGCGTCTAGCGAGTTAGCTTCAGTAAAAACGGCACTGGATTGAGGGGCAAGATCTACAATTTCTTTAAGAAGTCGCACTTAGGTTCTAGTCATCAGTGAGATGAGTGTCTTTAATGATTTTGGCGATCGCCTCCAGTGTCTCTGCTGACAGCTTTTTGCCGACTGCGCCTACATTTTCCTCAACCTGAGAAGGTTTGCTGGCTCCAATAATTACGCTGCTCAACTCTGAATTTCTCAAACACCAGGCTAAAGCCAATTGAGATAAACTCATTCCCTCTTGTTCCGCTAGAGGTACTAGTTTCTGAACCTGAGTGAGAAGCTGTTGATCGAGTTCTCCCCGGTTGAGGAATGCGTTTTGCTTCGGATCACTCGCCCTTGAACCCTCTGGTAGAGGTTGTCCTGGCTTATATTTGCCTGTGAGTAAGCCTTGTGCCAAAGGTGAGAAGTTGATGATACCAATTCCCTCACGTCCGCAAAGCGGCATCACTTCTTTCTCAATCTGTCGCTGAAGCATGTTGTATTGAGGTTGATTAGAGGCGATCGGGCTGAGTCCTGCTAGTCGTGTTAAGTCAGTGGCATGAGCAATTTGCCCTGCGCTCCATTCCGACACACCATAATACAGAATCTTGCCCTGCTTCACTAAGTGATCAAACGCCATCAGCGTCTCAGCTAAAGGCACAGATGTATCATAGCGATGAGCCTGGTAGAGATCGATGTATTCTACTCCTAACCGTTTTAAGCTGGCATCACACTGCTCTAAAATATGTTTGCGTGATAGCCCGCGATCGTTAGGACCATTACCCATTGGAAAGTAAACCTTCGTTGCCAACACATAAGAGTGACGCGGGTATTGTCCCAACACTTTACCAACGACCTTTTCGGCTTCTCCCTTAGCGTAAACATTTGCTGTATCAAAAAAATTAATGCCCAAATCATAAGCTCGCTCGATGCATGATCGCGCTACATCTTCTTCTGTTGCCGAACCGTATGTCAGCCAAGATCCCAAACACACCTCCGAAACCCGGATGCCGTGCTTGCCTAGATGCCGATATTCCACCTGTTTTCTCCTGCTAGAGTTAAGTTGCCGTAGGTTGAGTGGAGCAGAGCATAACCCAACACTCTGAGCTTGTTGCGGTACTACAAACCAAATCGCACCGCTTTTATGCCTTTTTTATGCCTTTAATAACGACTCTGCACCATCAATCCAAACTTCGGTGCCCGTAATGTGACTGGATAGATCTGAGGCTAGAAACATCACTAGTTGAGCAACCTGCTCAGAGGTGCCAGGTTTGCCGTCAGTCAACGGAATTTTACCTTCAGGAAATTCGACAGGTTCCTGGATATGTTCTAGATTTCGGCGGTCAGTGTTTTGATCAATGTTCGTTTCGATCGCCCCTGGACAAATCACATTTACCCGAATCTTATGTTTAGCCAGTTCTAAAGCCACCATTTTAGTGAAAGCAACCTGAGCCGCTTTGGAGCAGGAATAGGCTGTTGCGCCCGTGTTGCTAAAGATTCGAGTACCATTCACCGATGAGGTAATGACGACAGAACCGCCGCGCTGCTTGAGCAAAGGGACGGCATATTTTACAGTTAAGAAAGTACCTTTAAGATTAATGTCCAGCGTTTTATCCCAATCTTCAGGGGTTAACTCTTCCAGGGATGCCCAGACTCCGTTAATTCCTGCGTTGGCAAATACGATATCCAGTCTTCCCCACTGTTGCTCAATTTTTTGGATTGCCTGCTGCATCTGATCCGGTTGGGAAATATCTGCAACTACCGGGATAGCCTCACCACCCTTTGCCTGAATTTCTTCTACAGTCTGCTTTAACTCATCATCGCTGCGGCCCAGTGCTGCTACTTTTGCTCCTTCAGCAGCAAACAATAAAGAGGTCGCTTTGGCAATTCCAGAACCCGCTCCAGTGATCAGCGCTACTTTGTCGGCAAATTGCATATCTTTTCTCCATTTAGACAGACTCTAGAACCGTTTCTCCTGTACCCTAAGCGCTGAACTTTTGATCGTGAACCTATCTCTGGGTAGGTCTAGGGGTTACTAGCTGGGGCAATCGCCAAAAAAAGTTCATCCCAACATTTCTCTTTTCTCTTTTACTAAATTCCTTAAATTTTTAGCCCTCTAAGGAAGTCAAGATCTGCAAACCTCTGCATTGATATCGTTTAGTAATAGATATCATTCCTTTGATACATTAGAATCTATACCAATTGGCATATTCTCGTTACTATAGGACGAGGTGCAGACTGCATGTCCAAGATTTTGAGTAGATCGGTATTTCCTAATCTAAGAATGTATTCAAGTGCAGATAAGATGCCCCCATGTTTCAACTATCTCCACTTAGCAATGCCCTAGATTTGCTTTAGAGGAAAAACATAGCTTATGACTTCTGAAGCGATTGATCTTTCTAGGAAAGATTTCAGAAATTACAAAGAAGAATGCATACGTTTGCAGAAAGAGTTAGACCGCTATAAGCAGGAGTTTCATACCCTTGTAGAAAATTTGCCAGATGTGGTTTTCCGGCTTGACTGCAACTTACGCCACATTTTTATCAGTCCTGTTGTAGAGCGCATTACGGGTATACCCTGGCAAGATTTTTTGGGCAGAACAGGGCGTGAAGTTGGGCTGCCTGCTGAGATTTGCGATCGCTTTGAGGCAAAGTGTAATGAGGCGATCGCCACTCGTCAGGTGACGCAAGTAGAGTTCGATTTTGAGGGAAAGTATTATCAGTCGAGGATTATTCCTCAGCCTGCGTCCGATGGCTCAATTAGTTCAGTGATGGGTATCACCGAAGATATCACTGAGCGAAAACAGGCAGAAAATGCCCTGCGCGAAAGTGAAGCCTTGCTCACTGCACTGTTAAATAGTTCACCTGTAGCGATCGCCTTTTTGGACCAGAATTTGCGCTATGTTCACATCAACGAAGCTCTCGCTGCAATGAATGGCATTCCTGTTCGTGAACATTTAGGACGCACTGTAGAAGAAGTTCTCCCGGGTTGGGCACCCATATTCACCCCTGTTCTACAACAGGTGATGCAAAGCCGAGAACCTTTGCTCAATCAGGAGATCAACGGTGAGACTAACCCTCCTGGGCTGCTTCGTCATAGCCTGGTTGACTACTATCCTGTTTGCCTGCCCGATGGTCAACTTTTAGGAGTGGGTGTCAGCGCAATCGATATCACTCACCTTAAGCAAATTGAGGCAGAACTCCGGTTAGCGAATCAACGCTTTGAACTAGCAACAACTGCTGTCAATTGTCTGGTTTACGATTGGGATCTTGAGCGGGGAACGGTTGAGCGAAGCAATGGGCTGATACACATTCTGGGCTACTCTCCAGAGGAAGTTGAACTTACCAGTGAGTGGTGGTCAGCGCAAATCCACCCAGAAGATTTGCCCCGTGCTAATGCAGAATTTGCCGCAGCAGTCGCAAAGGGCGATCGCTACGCCATCGAGTGTCGAATTCGGCATAAAAACAACCAGTATGTTTATGTGCAGGATCAGGGGTTAGTTGTTTCTCGAAGCGCAAACGGGCAACCGACTCGCATAGTTGGCAGTACAACCGATATCAGCGATCGCAAGCGTAATGAAGCTGAGCGTTTGCAGGCAGAAGCAAAACTGCGTGAGAGCGAAAATCGCTATCGCACTTTGGCAAATGCTGTATCTCAGTTGATGTGGATTAATGAGCCAGACGGGAGGATTGAGTTTTTCAACGATCGCTGGAAAGAATACACAGGTGCAGCTTTAGAACTGGGTGTGGGTCTATGGCGCGAAGTCATTCACCCAGACGATTTTGAATCAACCCTGGCAACCCGGACGGAAGCAATTCAAGCTGGAGAAGCTTATGAAGTAGAGTGTCGCCTGAAGCGGTTTGACCAGACTTACCGGTGGCATTTAGCCCGTGTCGTGCCACTGAAGAATGACCAGGGAGACATTCTCTATTGGTTTGGCACTGCAACTGATATTGAAGAGATTAAGCAAGTCGAAGCAGGGCAGCGCTTTTTGGCTGAATCTAGTTCAGTATTAGCCACTTCTTTAGACTATCAAACCACGCTCACCAGTATTGCTCGTTCGGCAGTTCCCTTCTTGGCGGACTGTTGCTTTTTTGATGTAGTCACAGCAGATAATCAGATTCAGCGAGTTGCCTGTCATCATGTTGATCCGGAGAAACAGGCGTGGTTTGAGCAAGTCCGACAGTACATTCCACCTCACAAGTCTGAGCATCATCCGGTTGCTAAAGTGCTTTTGAGCGGTGATACAACTTTTATTCCCTATGTTTCTGATGAGTGGCTGCAGGCGATCGCACTCAACCCTGAACATCTCCAATTTATGCAAGACTATCAGCCTTGTTCAGTCATGGCTGTGCCGCTGACGGTTCATAACCAGAGGTTGGGGGTGCTGACGTTTTGCTTTACGGCTGCGTCAGGTCGGCACTACACTCAAGCTGATATTGCTTTAGCAGAGGAACTGGCTCACCGCGCGGCGTTGGCGTTGGACAATGCCAAACTTTATCAGCAGGCACAGGAGGCAAATCGGGTTAAAGATGAGTTTTTGGCAGTGCTTTCTCACGAGTTGCGATCGCCTCTCAATGCCATCCTAGGCTGGGCAAAACTGTTGCGATCGCGTCAGTTTAACGAAGCTACAACTACCTGTGCCTTGGAAACCATTGAGCGCAATGCCAGACTACAAACTCAACTGATCGAAGACCTGCTCGACATTTCGCGCATTCTTCAAGGTAAGTTTAGCCTCAATGTTTGTCCTGTGAATTTGGTCACCTGTATCGAAGCGGCAATCGAGACAATGCGTTTGGCAGCAGAAGCAAAATCAATTCACATTCAGTTTTCCTTTAGTCCATCAGTGGGGCTGGTGGCAGGTGACCCAAATCGTCTACAGCAGATTGTTTGGAACCTTTTATCCAATGCAATTAAGTTCACGCCAGCCGGAGGTCACGTTCACATTTGGCTAGAGGCGATTGGCTCTGAAGCACAGATTCAAGTTAGTGATACAGGCAAAGGAATTACGCCTGACTTCTTACCTTACATCTTTGATCACTTTCGTCAGGCAGATGCCTCAATCACCCGCAGCTATGGCGGTTTAGGATTGGGGTTAGCCATTGTGAGACAACTAGTGGAGTTACACGGTGGCAGTGTCTATGCAGAAAGTATGGGCGAGGGACAAGGCGCAACTTTTACCGTAAAACTGCCACTTTTAGCAGATGAGATGGAAAGGAAAGATGAGTTGGCTTCCAATCCTACTTCTCATTCTTCAATGCTTGCAGACAGAAGGATTTTAATTGTCGATGATGATCCGGATACTCGTGAGTTCTTTTCTTTTGTCATAGAAGACGCCGGTGCGATCGCCCTCACCGTCACTTCTGCGAGGGAAGCACTGGTTGCATTACCGCAATTTCAGCCCGATCTACTTATGAGTGATATTGGGATGCCGGAGGAAGACGGCTACAGCCTGTTACGGCAAGTTAGACAGCTATCCCCTGCTCAAGGTGGACTCATTCCGGCGATCGCCCTGACTGCTTATGCTAGCGAAGAAGACCGTAATCGAGCGCTAATTGCGGGCTATCAGGCTCACTTATCCAAACCGATTGAACCCGCAGTATTAGTTGAAGCGATCGCTCAATTACTCACTTCTCACTAAACTTCCCACTAACGTATTATCGCGCCTGTTCTTTTAACGCATTCACATAGTTCTGAATATCGTGATCCTTAAAGCGGCGAGAGAGAAAGTTAAGGCTAAAGCGGGGACCCAGTCTGTACTCTGTATCAACGTGCCGATAACCTTGCCAGGTTCTTGGAAGGGCAGGCACCATGTCCATTCCATAGATAAATCGGGAGCTATTAGGGACGCGACGATTAAAAGATTCTCTAAAGCCGTCGTTACCCACTCTGGGAGTACCAAACGTGTAAATGGCGATCGCTATATTTGGAAAATTGTATTGAATATCCACCGCGCAGAGAGTCGCCAGTGCACCACCCAGACTGTGTCCTGTAACAGTACAGTGAGTGACAGTACTTCGATCTTTTAAGTAGCGATGAATTTGTCCTCGCACAGATAAATAAGCCTCTGAGAATCCTCGATGCATTTTTGCCCCAGACTGGCTAGCGCCTTTGTAGGGGTAGACTTGTTCTCGTTCCTGAACAATTTCCCCTTCAATTACCTCCTGTCGAAATTCAACAACTTCTTGCTCAAAGTCCAGGTTTGTTTCCCAATCCAGCCGCTTTTCACTGCCGCGAAAAGTGACGTAAACAGATTCATTCGTAGCGTCTGACAGCATTGCAAACTGAGTATCAGTATCTGCTTGGTCGATTAAATCTGGCGTGATGTCGGGAAATCCACTAAAGCGAAGCTGGGAAAAATTTCTGTAGACTTCTTGCGAAAGAAGCGCACACTTGAGTGCCTCAGCATAGTCCATTCCTAAAATCTCCTCTTTAGTGAATTAGTGAAGCGTTATCGACCTTCTCAAACCGTCTAACCAGAGTTCAATGACTAATGAGCCAATCCAAAGCTGAGTATGGGTATGATTTACGGATATGAATCCCGTCTGTAGGGGCATTGCAATGCCCCTACAGACGGGATTCATATCAGAGACATGGGACGGCGCGATCGCCATCAAACATCCAAATTCTATCCGCTCAGCTTGAAAAAATCTGATAAAAAATGTGTCTATTTTTACTACGGTCAGTGGCTCTTCACAATCCCCTTAAGAGGGTCACAGATCGGCGCTTTCACAACCCATTTAGAATTGCTGCAGATGAGGAAACATATGAGGAGAAAAATTCTACAGGATTAAATCCAGCCGCCCACGCACCTGCAAAAGCGGCCGAAGCTGCGCCTGTAGACGCTGTCAAAAAGAGCCACCATGCTGCGGTTGCTGCTGCTTTTCGAGTCATTTCAAACTGCTGTTGAGTCTGGCGCTTCACAGTATCAATGCGCTCTTGTGCCGACCGCTGAATTGAATCAATTGGCTGCATTGCTTTTTCCCGCAGCTGAGTAGCCTGTGTAATTAAAGATTGATTTAAATTTGGCAGGCTAATGGATGAAGCGAGTAGTCCTTCAAGTGCTTGCTTAAAGTTAGTGTCGTTTGAGTCATTGTCTTTTGAGGAAGGTACATTTAGGGAAGGCAAATTATCGACTACAGTATCAACTACAGCATTGCCATCAACGGAATCCTTTACCTTGGCAAGCGCGATCGATAGAATCATGGGAGCGAGTCCAACCTCTTTGGGCAGTGACAGATCTGACTGCTGTAAAAGTTTGGGTAAGTGGGTCAAAACCTGATCAACGGTAGTATCCAAAGCCGATTGAAGCAGTTTTGTTGTAGTGGGCGATCGCTCCTCTGACGAAGGTGCTGCAATCGCGTCTGATTCCGAATCAGCAATCTCAGGTTCAGTCATTTCAGCGATCGATGATTCCTGCAAGAACTGTTGCCATGTTTGCTCAAGTTGGTCCAAGATACGTTGCTTTCGATTGTCACTCAGGTCTTCTCGCTGATCGAGGACTTGGGCGAGAGCGTCCAGATCAAGGGCAGGATTGCCAGCTAGTCCGTTAGCTGTGCCAGCTTGCAGCATTTTTTGGAGCTTGCGCTCAACTCGCTTGGGAGTCAAGCTTTTAGAACTGGCATCTTGTAAGTAGGTTGTGATCTGCTGCCAAAGTTCTGTAGTGGTCAGGTTGAGCGAACTGGGTTCTGCATCATTAGCTGCTGAAATAGACCGGGATAGGTGCGATGATGAACCCGCTTGAACCGATGGTAGAGGAATCGTCTGTAATTGTTCTTCGATCATTTGACGCAGATTCACGGTGTCGAGAGCAGCCTGCATTTCTTCTCGAATGCTGCTCAACATCTGTTCTTCGGTAATAGGTTCTGCTTTGTTGCCTGCTAGCGCATTGGCGATCGCTGCAACAATGCGTCGAAAGCCACCCGTTAGCGCATCTAAAATCACTCCAACTAATGAACTTACCGCAGTGGAGCTAAGCCATAACATTAATAGGAAGTAGGCTGACCAGATCACGATGCCTGCGATCGCCCCAGCAATGGGGTCACTAATCTGCCCAAATTTTGTAGCTAAAAAACAGGCTGCAAATAATACAGTATTGACTGTCAGAAAAACTCCAAAACCCGCTAACAGCCCTATTGTGGAAGAATTGGAGGAGCGATCATCCTCGTGAGCGCTTTCAGACGAACCAACTTTGAGTACAGAAATTCCCAGGGCAATTCCCAAAACGGTTAACAAAAGCTGGAATGCAAAAGCTGTGAGCAACCCGATCACCAATACCGTGAACAACTGTGCCCAAATCGGAGGAGCAGTAGAGTAAATAGGATTAATGGGTTGGCTTTGAAGCAACAGCCAACAAAATGAACTCAACAATTTTCCTGAGAGCACAAACACAGCACTACAGCCTCAGTTCATTACTGCCCAGCTTAGCGCTCAGGTGGCGAAAAGCCATCTAGCTAGAAGGAGATAAGTCTGAGTTGAATACGGTCTTTAGCAGCTCTATCTCAAAGCAGAAAGTTCAACCGTGTGATAGGCACCTTAGTGTAGAGCCCGACCTCAAAAAGATAAGTTAGATTGTAGAACTTAACGAAGAAAGTATGAGTTTAAGTTTGAATAATGGCTAAGAAAAAGTCAAAAGATAAGCAGAAGCTGACTAAACAAAAGGACAGCGGTGGTGAAAAAGGAACTTTAGGAGCTAGCTTGCGGCAGGCTGGTGCCGTTGCTGCATCAGCGATCGCGGCTGAAATTGTAGCGGCTACTGTTGATCGATTAGTTCAGAAAGCTTCTCAAGTAAAGAATGGAACGAGTGATTCTAAGGGTGCTGATCAGCATCTTGAACATTCCAAAGGTGCGATGGAGGGCGCCACGTCCAAGGTACAAGATGGGGTTCAGGCGGTAAAGCCGACTGTCAGAGACACGGCTGAGGCGGTAAAGAGTTCGCTTGGCGAGATTAGACCAACCCTAGCTGATGTAGTGGACTCGCTCAAAGAGGTAGCCCAAGAAATACTTCAGCGATCGCTGGCGATCGCCTCTCCCGCTGAGATGACGGTTGAAAGTGCTTTAGGCACCGCCAAAAACGTAATTGGGGCTATCAGCCAAACCGATTCCAAGAAGCCCGAAAAAAAGAGCAAGAAGAACAAGAAAAAAGCGTAAGCTCATTGCCATAAAGGGCGTATCAAAAACGGTAACTTGGCTCTCTTGCAATGCGGTTAGCTCTAATCTAGAGATTAATAGCTCCTCATGTACCAAGTACATACAACAGCAGCCCTCCAAGGCTGCTTTTTTTGTGGCGAATCATAGCGAGTAACTTACAACCCAACCGATTACCAGTCCAGTTAGGGAAACCAGGGTCAAAATGAATAGGGATTGTGCTCGACTAAAGCCACGGTTTTGCAAGTCTAATCGAGCTAAAACTTCGGCTGCAATAACGGTAATGAGATAGCCAAAGACATGAGCCCAAACCAAAACAGTTGTGGCCAAAAAAGCAAGACTGAGGACAGTAGTGAAATAGCCCGTATCAGAGCTTAACCATCTGCCAACCATTGCCTTAAACCCTTGAGCGAAAGTCGTTAGCAATAGCGCTTGCAGTACAGCAAACCCAATAACACAAACCCAGACCACCCAGGTAATCGTGAGATGGTAAACATACCAGCTAAAAGTGCTGTAAGCAGCTAGTAAAAGACTAAGAGACAACCAGGGAAGGAACTTATTGGCGGTTGGCTTCGCGTTATAGGTCATTAGTGGCTGACTACGGAGTAAGAAGTACGCGATCGCAATGAGTCATATTACCTATAGATTAGTAGAAATTGCCTGAACTGGACAAGTCGGAACACACTGTTCACAGACGATACAGCGCGATCGCGTAAAATTAAGCCGAAAAGTTTGGGGATCAAGACTGAGAGCTTCCGTGGGACAAATTCCAGTACACAAACCGCAGTGAACACAGACCTCCTCGTCAATCAAAATTTCTCGACTCGCTAGAGAGATGCCAATATCCTGCGATCGCATCCAGTCCATTGCAGCATCCAGTTGATCGATATCGCCGGATAGCTCTACAACAAGGGTACCAATCTGATTGGGTGCTACCTGCGCTCGAATAATATTTGCAGCAACGTTAAAATCTTTTGCCAACCGATAGGTCACGGGCATGTGAACAGAGCGTTTTGGAAAGGTAAGCGTCACGCGTTTTTTCACAGTCCAGAGCCTTTTGTTAAGTTCGGTTACACTAAAATCAGTGCAAGCTAGATACATTCTCCTAGATTGTAGAAGTTGCAGAAAAAAGCTGTGTAGAAAGGGTAGGTAGGTGGTATGTAGGCAGGAAAAACAGCTTTCCCACCTATTACTAATTACCTACCAGCTGTACAAGAACCCAAATGCCTATGACTGGAAATTCATCTGATTCTTCCAATGAAGCCTCGTTTCAGGCTACCTCTGCTTTTGCTGCCCGCATCAGAAATTTGCTCATTGTGCTGGTGGCAGTGGTGCTAAGTTCAGCGTTATTCTTTGGTTTGCGGTCTGAAACGCCGACCGGAACACTCGAAGACTTGGCAGAGCAGTCTACCCCACTGGAAGTTGCTTTAACCAGCGGCAAACCAACGCTGATGGAGTTCTACGCGAACTGGTGTACAAGCTGTCAGGCAATGGCTCCTGATATTGCTGAAATTGAGCAGCAGTATGGCGATCGCGTTAATTTCGTGATGCTCAACGTAGATAACAGCAAATGGCTCCCCGAAATGCTGCACTATCGGGTAGACGGCATTCCCCACTTTGTATTCTTGGATAATGCTGGGGAGGCGATCGCCAGCACCATTGGCGAACAGCCGCACACGATCATGACCGATAACCTGGACGCGCTGATTGCAGGAGTGCCGCTGCCCCATGCCAAAGCGACGGGGCGAACTTCTGAAGTCAATACCGTTGCTATGCCGAAAGCAAATGTTGACGACCCACGCAGTCACGGCAGTCAGGTCGTTGTTCAGTAGAGATTTGGAATTGCCAAACTCCTGCTCAAATCCGGTACTGATTAAGTTCTATTTCCGTCAATTTAAAACAACTCACTGGTATTTTTCTCATGGCATCAACCGATCGTAAGAAACGAGTGATGGAGCATCTTGCTCGTAGCACAGGCGACTTTATTAAACCTACTGTTCGTCTAACGGATCAGCGTAAACAGCAAATTATGGATCACATCCGCAGAACCAAAGGCTAATGAGATAGCTGATTGACAAAATGTTGAACTAACGAGACAGCAGGCTAACAAGACAGTGAACTAACGAGACAGTTTGAAATGATAATTTATGTTTTCTAGCAACGATAGTTCACGATTTTTACTAGAGATCTTCGCTAGTCTGAAAGAGAAGCCAGAACTCTAAGGAAGGTCTATGACTGCTGTCTCTATCACCAAATTCAAGCAACCTAAATGGCAAGCGATCGCTGTTTTTACCCTGGCTTTTTGGTTAAGTAGCAGCCTGATTCTAGATTTGGTGATCATGCCAGGAATGTATGCAGGTGGCATGATGACTCAGTCTAGCTTTGCATCGGCTGGTTACTCCATTTTCTGGGTCTTTAATCGAATCGAGCTACTGTGCGCTGCCCTGGTACTAACGGGTGTCCTGGTACTTTACAACGTCCAAGCTGACTCAAGCCGCAATCGCCGCCTGACGCTGATCCTGTCCGGTTTGCTGCTCGCGATCGCTCTTGCTTACACCTACGCACTAGCGCCAACCATGAGCACCTTAGGGCTTCAACTCAATTTGTTTGAGCCTGCTGCGGCAATTCCTGCGGCAATGGATCAAATGCACTGGGGCTATTGGACTCTCGAACTGACCAAGCTTGCTGCGGCTGGAACGCTGCTCACCTCCCTCTATCGCAACCCAGCATAAAATTTAGTTACTTCCTTCCCAGCCAAAGATTAGGTATTAAAAGATCAGGGATGCACCCCCGCGTCGTGGGGGTGCATCCCTGATCTTTTAGTGGGAAAGGAGTAAAACGACAAAACAGGAGGCTTGTCCTCCTGTTTTGTCGTTTTAGCAAAACCCAGTTTTTAAGCCTCTTCAGATTGGGTTGAATCTGCCTCAAACCAGAGTAGGCGAATTGCCGTAACTGCAAACCCAATCGCCGCGATCGCCTTAACCCAACGAGTTGGCAAGATTTGGGAAACTCCTTCCCCAAGCATTACGCCCAAAAAGCTAGCCAACAAGAGTGCCGATGCTGCTCCTAAGAAGACAGCCCGCAGAGATTTAGAATTGCCGCTGAGGGCGATCGCCGCTAGTTGGCTTTTGTCTCCAAGCTCTGACAAGAAAACAGTCGCAAAGCTGAGTCCAAGTAAATTCCAGTCCATAATCCTATCAAGCGCTAATTACATCCCACAGCAGTAACACCGAAACGAGCAGCAAAATGGTGCCCGTTGCCGTTTCCAGCACCTTGGGCGAAACTCGCGATGACAGCCATCGACCCAGCAGTACGCCCAGCAAACTCGTGGAAATCAAAGCTGCTCCCGAGCCCATAAAAACAACCCAGGGAGAATTAGACTCTGCGCTCATTAGCAACGTCGTTAACTGAGTTTTGTCTCCTAACTCCGCTACAAAAATCGTAAAGAAGGTCGAAAAGAAAATCTCAATTTCCTGACGACGGGACAGTTGCTTGGATGGAATGGAGGCTTGAGGATTTTCTAGGTCATTCTCAATCAGGTCTTCAGGGAGATTAAGGGGAGGATTCGGCAGCCGCTCGGTCAGCTCCAATTCAGAAATCAACAAGCCAGGCGCAGGAGAAGAAAGTTTCACGGGCGATCGCTTTAGGGATTTTTCATATTCCTTTCATTTTATTCCTGACCCTGCCTGAAAGATCAACCCCTACCGCTAAAGCTTACAAAATCATTAACTCTAATTCTGATTAGAGCGTGACTAGGGCGAACAGCAGTTCGCTCTTATAAGGTGTAAAATTTCCCCGAAACTTGCTTAAATTCCAACTTCCTGGTCAAATCGCAGCATCTCTAGACTGCGATCGCCATACACTCCTTCAATCTGCTCACGACAGCAGTCAATTGCAAAATCGCTCAGTTCTTCCGACTCAATCCCGTACATATCCTGAAAAATCTCCGGCTCAACCCGACAAAAGCGGGGGCGATCGTCATAAATGTTGCACTTTCGAGTGGTATGGTCAAAGTTGACACACCATCCTTCTTCCCCGACCATGCTGAGATATAGCTCTAGCTCAATGGGTGAGAGATATAGCTCCAAGCCGGGGCGATCGCTCGGATCAAGATTACAGCAGGCTCCGCACTGCTGCACACAACGCCAGGTTGCCATAGTTTTAACTAGACCAAAAATCGTTCACTTCCTGAGCTTAGCGATTTTTGTTACCTGTCGGACTCGCTTCTCCATTGAAACAACCTCAAGCTTTTTGGAATTTTGTAAAGTTCCTTAAAATATGAGGACGCAGAACGGGTAGAATATCGGTTGTGTTTTCAGTTTAGAAAATAAACTTATTAGGTTTACTTGGGAGGATCAATGGAGGCTCTGACTAGCGTTTTTAATGGCGTTAACTGGGAAGCAATCGTACAGCTCACGCTGGTAGCAATGATTATGATCTCTGGACCTGTTGTGATTTTTCTTCTGGCATTCCGGGGCGGCGACCTCTAGATCACTCGGCTTTCAAAAGAAGTCAGCACCAGCTACAAGGATTAAAGTCCCTCCACCACTTCAGGAAAAAGCGTGGCGTAGGGCGATCGCGGTTTAACAATTCGCAATCTTAGAGGCACTACATCCTATACAGGTGTGGTGCTTTTTTAAGGAAATTTTCCATTTGTACAGATCAATCTCAGTCAAGAGTGAAGCTACTTAATCTGCCGCAGGAAATCGTATCCATCTCGTCAATGTTTTTAAGTCTTTTCGCTGATCTTCAACGCTATTATTTGTACTATCAATGAGCTTGTCGTACGCAATAGTTTCTCTGGAACGTATTGCAGATTTGTAGTTAAGTTTAGAAATATGCTTGAGAAATTGATCAGGTAGCTTTCTCCCAAAATTTGATCAGCCAGAACTTGATCAAGTGCCAGCAGGAGTGCGTTTGTCGATTTTTTGTACACCCATTGCGATCGCCTTCTTGGAGTTAAAAACTATCAACAATCCTGCATTGTTGCTGAGGCAAATAGGTCGTAGAAGTTATACCCTGTTAAAATTTAACTCCTACAACCCGGTCTAGAATTGCAGCAGAACATGTTTTTGACTCGAAATGATAAGATTGCGGTGATTAGACTTGAGGATTTGTTGTGATCCGCTCTGCAACTCTGACCCTTCAGCCTCCTCTACCTCCCGTCGCGGACAATAGCCGTCTGAGGCTTTTTTCGGGTTCCGCTAATGTGCCCTTAGCCCAAGAGGTAGCTCGTTACCTCGGCATGGATTTGGGCCCGATGGTTCGCAAGCGATTTGCGGATGGAGAACTCTACGTCCAAATTCAAGAATCCATTCGTGGCTGTGATGTTTACCTGATGCAGCCAACCTGCTGTCCGGTAAACGACCACCTAATGGAACTGCTGATTATGGTGGATGCCTGTCGGCGGGCATCAGCCCGGCAAATAACAGCAGTTATTCCTTACTATGGCTACGCCAGAGCCGATCGCAAAACCGCTGGACGAGAATCGATCACAGCAAAACTGGTTGCCAACCTGATTACTCAAGCAGGCGCAGGACGCATTCTAGCAATGGATCTGCACTCCGCTCAGATTCAGGGCTATTTTGACATTCCTTTTGATCACGTATACGGTTCACCCGTGCTGCTGGACTATTTGGCAAGCAAGCAGCTTCCTGATTTGGTTGTCGTCTCCCCAGACGTAGGTGGAGTCGCTCGGGCCAGAGCTTTTGCCAAAAAGCTGAATGATGCCCCTCTGGCAATTATTGACAAGCGTCGTCAGGCTCACAACGTTGCCGAAGTAATGAATCTAATCGGCGATGTCGCTGGGAAAACGGCTGTTTTGGTCGATGATATGATCGACACAGGCGGAACAATCAGTGAAGGAGCTAGGCTCTTACGAGCACAAGGCGCACGTCAGGTTTATGCCTGTGCGACTCATGCCGTGTTTTCGCCTCCTGCGGTTGAGCGATTGTCGAGCGGAGTCTTTGAGGAAGTGATTGTAACCAATACAATTCCTGTCCCTGAAGAAAATCGCTTTAAGCAGCTTACTGTCCTATCTGTGGCAAATCTGCTGGGTGAAACCATCTGGCGGATTCACGAAGATAGCTCTGTAAGCAGCATGTTCCGCTAAAGCTAGGCTGCTCTCACCTCAAACTTCTCACTGCTGATCTCGTCCCCAGGTTTTACCTGGGGATGCTTATACCGAAGCTCTGCCTCGTGAAAAGTGAGGAGGCAGAGCCTCTAGGCGCTACTAGATAGAACCTGGCAATGAGAAAGTGGAGGAAAGCTTGACTTCATCGCCAAGTTTGATGGTTTTGCCTGCTTCCGATGCTGCAACCCGCGTGTTTACAGTTAGCTTGAAGAAGTGATTGAAGCGCTGAGGGACAGCCCATTCAGGCAAAGTTCCCTGGCGTTTAGTGATAAAAGTCTTTTGAAAGTTGGGGTAGCGATCGCCCTTCAACGAGTCTCGCGTAGGCACCACACAGCGCTGACAAGGATTACTCCCGTTTAGCACCACATCACCAATCTGAAACGGCACAAGCTGTCCTGCCTCGCCAAACAGTTGGTCTTCCCAAAATGCTGGAACATCATCGATTTCGAGGTTGGTACGAAATCGACGACGCACTTCTTCTAGACTCAGTTCGGGAAACCAGGAGGTGATCGCCTCTAATGTCGCAGTACTCACCACTGTCGGGCCGCTAGCATCAGGATCATCGGGGAAACCCATGTGAAGGTCTTGTTTTAGCTCAACCGTGTAGCCAAAGAAGTCACTTAACCAAGCTGAGAGTGCCTGTCGCTCGTCGTCCAGATGAAATTTCTGGGACTGGGCGCTGTCTTGATTGGTCATTGTCACCATTCTGGCAGGCAGATCAAACACTGATCTCAATCGATGAATTTTGTCGGTGCGCTTGCCGTTAACAAATTCTCCATGCTGATCGACGATCGCAAACTCACGGTCGTGGGCGATCGCTCCTCCCTTCAAGAAAGTTGCCTGTGTCATCTCCAGACCATCCAGCGATTTGATTGGAAAAATGGTGATGTGCTTCAGGTAAGGCATGGTTTTAGGAATCAGCCGAGAGACTGCTGCAAAAACAAACTGGCAACGAAGCTAACCAAAATCGCATTGTATACGGCGTGGTCGGCAGTGCTAGCCATCACGCCCGCCTCTCGTGCTTGAAGTGGATCGGCGGTTTTGCGTAGCTGGCGATCGTGGACATACTTATAGCGACAGGCAAATAAAAAACCCGGTACGATTAGTACAAACCCACCTAAAATCGGAATTCCAGCTAACAAATGAACCAAGCCAAATTGGGTGGAGCGAATCAGAATTTGCTTCCAGGTATTGGCACCTTGACGGAAGATTAGCTCTTCTAGCTTTGCCCAGAAGGGAATTCCTAGAAGCAACAATAACCAAAATCCAATAATAAAGAGTGAGCTATAGTTAAAGCCAGTAGTTGCCTGGTTCTCGGTAATTTGCGTTCCTAAAGATTGGAGATTTAAAGTCAAAGCTGAGGCGAACTGTAGGGCGATTGCCCCCACTAAATTACTAATTGGAGCAGTTAGATCGCTGATTTCAGTAACAGCAGAACTGAACAAATTAAACGGCTGGAAAATAATATTTCCTGGTTGCCCAAACACCAGGTTTGCCCAGCCCCAACGCATAAAGGGTGGTGCAAAGTAATCGGCGATCGAATACGTCCCAAGTGTAATTACAATAATTGCCGCTGCACGAAAGTAGGTTAAGATGCCGCTTTGGAAATAGGCTTTCC
This sequence comes from Leptolyngbya sp. FACHB-541, assembly GCF_014695875.1. Classification (NCBI taxonomy): domain Bacteria; kingdom Bacillati; phylum Cyanobacteriota; class Cyanophyceae; order Leptolyngbyales; family Leptolyngbyaceae; genus Leptolyngbya; species Leptolyngbya sp. FACHB-541. The sequence continues at coordinate 41,897 of NZ_JACJPC010000086.1, forward strand.
AAACTAGTTCTAACTTAGATTTGTTTTTCCATAAGTCGGCAATCAGCAAAGCGATGATTACGCCGGAAAATAGGGTCGGAACTACTTGCCGAACGGTATCTGCCCAGTCTCCCTGGCTTTGAGATAGGAGAAGAATGAGACCTACAAAAAAGAGCAGGCGATATTTGAGGAAATGAATCACCGTACCAAAATCGTGCAGCAGCTTTCCTCGACTCGCTGGACGGGTGGCATAGGCAAAAAATTGACCCGATAAAACTAAACCGATCAGTTTGTACAGCGCTGCCGGATAGGAACGGGGCTGAAGCTCTAACGCTTTTTCAAAATTAGCGATCGCCCGCTCAAATTGCCCCAGCTTAAGCAACACATAGCCCCAGCTCACCCAGGCGCTAGAGTGCCAAACCTCACGACGAATTGGTGCCTCACTCAACGCTTGCTCAAAGCTGGCGATCGCCTCTGTCTCTTTCCCCAACCGCAACAGCGCCACGCCACGGTTAAACCAGACTCGATTAAACCCAGGCTGAAGTTCCAACGCCTTGTCAAAGTCGGCTAGCGCCTGCTGATCTCGATGCGCCATTAGCAAGACTGCTCCTCGACTGCTCCAGGTTTCCTCGGATTTGGGTTCCAGTTCTACTGCCAGGTTGCAGCTTGCTAATGCCTGTTTCGTCCGTCCCATCATCATCAGCGTCAGACCTCTGCCAGATAGCGCTTTGGGGTGATCAGGCTGAAGGGTCAGCGCTTTTTCATAGCTTTCCAGCGCTTTGACATGGCGAGAGAGATTTCGCAAAGCGTTGCCGCGATCGCTCCAAAGTTGGGCACTGGGATTTACACTCACTCCAATTGCCTGGTCGTAGGCAGCAAGTGCTTGTCGATAGCGTCCCAAATTTTCCAATGCCACAGCCCGATAGTGATGAGTCTCAGCATCATCGGGTTGAAGCTGCAATGCCTGCTCGTAGCTGGCGATCGCCTGCTCATAGTGTCCCGCCTGCATTAATAGCAACCCTTCCCGACAGAGCAGCTTTAGCCGTTCCTGACTAGAACTGGTGCGTTTCAGCCTTTGGCGGCACTGCTCCAGCGAAAATGGCACCCCATCATCAGCGGCGAAATTTGAGCTTGCATTCATAAGGGTTGGATCAATCGAAAACGCTTGAAGTTGAGAGGCTAGGAATTGGGACAACTTTACGTCATGCTAGAAACCGTCTGTCTTTTCGCAGAAGCTTTTCACAGGAGGGTTTGCAATGACTACAGGACTTGATCCCGTTAAGTTGATGAAACAGCAGGTGGGCAAAGCTGCCGCCGATCGTGTGCAGTCGGGTTCCATTGTGGGGTTAGGCACGGGGTCAACTACTGCCTTTGCAATTCAACATTTAGGCGATCGCCTAAAATCTGGCGACTTGAAGGATATTAAAGGCATTCCTACCTCTTTTCAGGCATCCGTTCTAGCAAAACAGTATGGCATTCCTTTAACCACCCTGGACGAAATTGACCAAATTGATATCGCCATTGATGGCGCGGACGAGGTCGATCCGCAAAAGAATCTAATCAAAGGTGGCGGCGCAGCTCACACCCGCGAAAAAGTGGTGGATTCGTTAGCAAAGCTGTTTATCGTCGTGGTAGACAGTTCCAAGCTGGTCGATCGCCTTGGCTCTACCTTTGCGCTGCCTGTAGAAGTGCTGCCGATGGCAATTACTCCTGTCACCAAAGCAATCGAAGCGCTGGGCGGCAAACCAGAATTGCGGATGGGCGTAAAGAAAGACGGCCCGGTCATCACTGATCAGGGCAACATGGTGCTGGATGTGACGTTTGAAGCGATTGCCGACCCTGCGGAACTGGAAAAGACGCTAAACAACATTCCTGGTGTGCTGGAGAATGGGCTATTTGTTGGCGTAACTGATGTGGTTTTGATTGGTGAAGTCAAAGACGGAGAGGCGAGCGTGCGGGAAATGGAGTAACCGCATCCTGAGCAACTTACTTAGACAGCAATCTAGCAATTTGACCTCAAAGTAGGGTGCTGTTAGCGCAGCGTAACGCACCGAGCAATCAGCAACGTGCGTTATGGCAATACCTGATGCACTCCATGCCTGATGTTAGGACAGATAAGCTTTGCTTGACTCGTCCTATGGCTCAGGGTTTGGCTGCTCAGCGGGTATGTAAATAGATCTGTGTCAAAGATCTAAATTTAGAGAGGAAAGCGGTCATCATACATAATTGCAAACTGATTTAGAGCAGGTCTCCAGTCTCGAATCGGCATCGTCCATTTTTTGGAAATATTCTGGATGGCTAGGTAAATGACTTTGAAGGCTGATTC
>NZ_JACJPC010000087.1:0-4736 GCF_014695875.1 Leptolyngbya sp. FACHB-541
GGTGAAAGAACAACTCGGCGCACTAACACCAGAAGTGGTTGCCTCAATTGTGGGGCGGCAGTCTATTTTAGATGCTCTATCTGTAGCCGGACTTTAGAGAATTGGTATTAGTTAATGACAAAGTCTGATTGTTCAGCAGTCTGAGCCAGAGACTCTGTTCGAAGATACCGAATCGCTACCCATCTCGTTGCGCGGCACTCATATCATTGGAAACATAGGAAAAGCCGTCTGTATACTCTGACAGTGATGGTGCCTAATGAAGAGTTTGCTGAGCTGATTTACAGCGGTACCCCAACAGGACTGGATGCGGAAGATTTAGCGGTGTTGCAGGGAAAAGCTTTACCTGTTTCAGGTTAACTGGATGACATAGGAGGAAAATGATGCAAGCCATAAATCATCGCTTCATTGAGACAAACGGCATCAAAATGCATATTGCTGAACAAGGTCGAGGCGATCTTGTCATCCTGTGTCACGGGTTTCCGGAGTGCTGGTACGCTTGGCGGCATCAAATTGGTGCAATTGCAGAAGCTGGATTTCATGTTGTTGCGCCAGATCTGCGGGGTTACGGACAAACCGATCAACCAAAGTCCGTTGAGGCATACAACATTCTTCAGCTTACGAGCGATATCGTTGGGCTTGTTCATGCACTGGATCACGAACAAGCGATGATTGTCGGGCATGACCAAGGAGCACCTTTAGCTTGGCATTGTGCATTATTGCGCCCAGATTTGTTCAAGGCGATCGCCCTGCTAAGTGTCCCTTATCGTGCCAGAACCTGGGACAGTAGCCCTCCAACAGAAATACTAAAACGGATGGCGGGTAAACAACAGCTCTATGTGTTGTATTTTCAGGAACTGGGCAAAGTAGAGGCAGAACTAGAAGATAACGTTCGTCGATCGCTTCGCAGGATGCTCTATTCCGCTTCTGGGGATGCACCTGCCAAAAAACGGTGGCGGTTTCTATTCGACAAATCAGAAACATTTTTGGACAGTATGGCTGAACCGGAGCAGCTACCAAGCTGGTTGAGTGAGCAGGACCTTGATTTTCTCACCCAAGAGTTTGAGCGAACCGGATTTCGAGGTGGGCTGGCTCGCTATCGCAACCTGGATAGAGATTGGGAACTCACGTCCTTTCTGAGTGGCGCAAAGCTGCAACAACCTGCTTTGTTTATTGGGGGAGAGTTTGATGCAGCCGTGATGATGAATCAAGATCTGATCAACCAGCTAGAAACAACAATGCCGAACTTGAGAAAACAGGTATTGCTGCCCAATGCGGGACATTGGATTCAGCAAGAACGACCGACAGAGGTCAATCAATTGCTCATTAAATTTCTGGTTCACTCTGCATCTTGAGAAAGCACATTAGTTATGACTCATTACAGATTCACTTTCTCATCCACACGAGCGCCATAACAGTTTGTTGCCATAACCTGATGAAGCATTTACCGACAAAGTAGTTCTCATTACCGGCGGCATCTCTGGTATTGGACGCGCCACTGCTCTTGCCTTTGCCCAAGAAGGAGCCAGCGTTGTTGTTGGACGACGAGAAGGTGAGGGCGCAGAATCCATTGCGCTAATTGAGCAAGCGGGTGGTAAAGGACTTTTCGTCCAAGCGGATGTCTCAATCGAAGCTGATGTTGGCGCAATGGTAGCAAAAAACCTGGAATCGTTCGGCAGGTCAGACATTGGCTTCAACAACGCGGGTGTTTTTCCCGAATCTGCTTCCATGACAGAAGTCACACTCAAATCTGGCGGCGGTGCGATCGTTAACACAGCTTCTTTTCTGGGGATTCGTCCTTATTCTGGGTTGAGCGTTGATGGCGGAATCACTGTCTAGTACTTTTTAAGCAATTTATTGGAATGATATCGAAACAGATTCGCTAACACTATAAAAATCGACAAATCACTGTAAGAATCTGAAAGAAGTAGAGCGTTGAAACTCATTACACTTCAGGGAGATAGCACCTGATCTACGATAGTTAGACACTGTTTCTCGTCTTCAACCATCTACTTTATGTCAAATCAACCTGTACCAGAAATTGAGCTGCTGCACGCAGCTTACGCCGGCTTCAACGCGCGAGACATCGATGCCGCCCTTGCCCTTATGACTCCCGACGTAGCTTGGCCGAGAGCGTTCAAGGGTGGATTTGTTCGTGGATCGGAGGAAGTCCGCGCTTATTGGACGGAGCAATGGAGCGAGATCGACCCGCATGTGGAGCCGACGATCTTCCACCCGGAGGATGCCGGACGTATTGTAGTTGAGGTGTATCAGGTAGTACGCGACTTGGCTGGAACGATCCTTGCCGATGAGCGTGTGGGACATCGTTTCACCATTGAGCATGGACTGATTCAAAGCATGGAGATCTGTTCGCTTCCGTAGTTCACAAGGAGCGGATTAACCACGTGCTTCACAGACCGAGCGGACTTTGCACTCTGTCCCGGTTGATATCCCACTAGAAGCCATGCGTGAAACGTTGCTGAAGATTGGATTCCCTGTCTGGCAGGCAGACGGGCTGCTTAAGGACTACGCGCATTATCGACGCAACGAAGCAACGGCGGTTCCTTCGGAGTTGGGCTCTGCGCTAATCGCCTCTGGTGTGCAGGATGCAATCGGAAAAAACCGGGCAGTTTTGAGGAGTTTGCAGGCGACTATGCCACGATGTTTAGCTGATGAGTGTTGCTGATGCTTGATTAATGGGCTGGAACGGCATTTTGGTTGAGCAGCATCAATATCCTACAACTCCGGGTGAAACAGAAGAAAAAGAACTTCCTGCCCTGTCAAATCATTGGCTGGTCTTACCCCTGCAACATCCTACACATTTTCATTGGAAGTCAGACGATCGCCCGCATGAAACAATTTTTCAGACGGGAGACAGCTTTTTAGTTCCTGCTGGAAAACCAATCTACTGGCGTTGTTCAAAAAGTCACTCATCCCAGACAGACCTGCATATTCACTTACAGCGGAACTGGTTAGACAAGTTGCTCAAGCGTCTGAAATAGATACAAAGCGGGTCGATCTCACAAATCACTTCGTCAAGCAGGATTTGAATCTTCAGCATATCGCCATGCTGCTTTTAGCTGAATTGCGCTCAGATGGCATGATGGGGCGATTATATATCGAATCCTTGACTCAAGCGTTAACGATTCATCTCTTGCGACACTATTCTGAGGTTACACAAATCATTACGCTTGAGAATAAAAGCTTAACTCATACCCAGTTGCAACAAGCGATCGATTATATCCAAACCCACCTCGATCGAGATTTGTCACTGGCTGAGGTTGCAGACGTAATCAATATTAGCCCCACTTATTTCGCAAGTTTATTCAAACAGGCAATGGGAATTTCGCCCCATCAGGACGGGATTCAGCAGCGAGTAGAGAAGGCGAAATTGATGTTGAAGAGAACAAATTTGGCGATCGCAGACCTTGCCCTACAAGTCGGCTTTTCCAGCCAAAGCCACTTAACACAACAGTTTAAGCGAATCACTGGAATGACACCTAAGCAAGTTCGCTAACACGATGCTAACACCATAAGAATCTAACAAACTGCCCTAAGAATCTGAAAGAAACCGAGCATTAGAACTGGTTACACTCCAGATCGGTAGAAAAAGAACTTAGACACAATGAGAAAACAACTTGTTAATCCACCACAACTCTATGATGGAAAACCACATGGAATGTCCCATGCTGTTGTTGATACCGCATCGGGTATCGTTTACATTTCTGGTCAGGTTGACTGGGACGCGGACTACCAAGTCTCATGCCATACCGTCGAGGGGCAACTCTCAAACGTGCTCAATAACCTAACGGTCGTCCTGGACGCAGCAGGAAGCTCTGTCGAGAATTTGCTTAGCCTTCGCATCTATGTTCGGGGTGAGCTTGGAGACCTTATGGGAACTATCGCACCCATCGTCGCGCAATTTCTGGCAGAATCACGCCCTGCTGTTACTGGCATCGGTGTTTCCTCACTTGCCTCTCCAGAGACGTTGGTTGAGATTGAGGCAACAGCAGCACTTCAGTGACCAATTTTCAACTATTCATCGCTGTTGAGCTGATGTGTGTGCTCAACCGTCAAGGGAGATATTCTGATCGTTGATGATGCGCTAGATAGTCTTCGATTTCTCCCTGCCATGCTGAATCAGCAAGGGTATGAGGTGCGCTGCGTTACTAACGGGTCAACGGCATTGATCGGCGTTCAAGGATTGGTTCCCGATTTGATTTTGCTCCATATTCAAATGCCTGAAATGAATGGTTATAAGTTACCTATTTTCATCTCGTCTCAGATGGCATTGCAGATTCCCAAACGATGGCAACCGCAGAGCGCAAGATGAGTATGATTCATACTCAGTATTATGCAGAGTAACGGACTGAATTAGCACAGGCATTCATCAATGCTGTTGAGGATGCAGTTTATCGCTGGATACTGGAAAAGTCGTAGCTAGCAGTTGCTAGCAGGCTAACACTGTGGAGCAATGAACGGAACAGAGATCTTGGTTACGCCTTAACGGTTGTTTGCTGTCGTTAAGCTTCAACGTTTGATTTTGAGTCAGCCCACTGCGTCAATTCGATCAGGACTTCAAACTGGAAGTTATTCAGTATAGCTCTACGGGAGCACGTTAGGACGTTATTTTAGAGATAGATAAGCGTTTAGGAGTGCCAATGTCAGCCCCCTACAGTTATGACCTTCGTCGCAAAGCGATTGATGCAGTAAAGCGTGGTGAGCGTAAAAGTGAGGTG
>NZ_JACJPC010000088.1:0-4185 GCF_014695875.1 Leptolyngbya sp. FACHB-541
ACGAATGCTAACTCTACTTTGCCTACCTGAACCCTGGTGAAAGCCCAGTGCTACTAGATGAACTCAACATCACCACCTCTGGCTCCTGATATTCCGGTCAGTATGAGGCTCTCGGTGAGCCTTGAAATGGTGTCTCAGGAGCGAGCGCCAAGTCGGATAGCGGGAGATTGAGATAGGGCGATCGCTGGCAGCAGACCCAAGGCGATTAGTCACTTCAATTTGTGACCACCTCGGAATTAGTCGCCCAACTTACTACCGCTACATCAATCCTGATCTGAACAACATTGCCGAAAATGAACATTGAGTGAGCGCGTGTAGTACGGTCTAAAGCCTTACTCTGCTGAAAGCGAGGACAAGCAACACTGCCGAGTTAGGGTCATTTCTGGCAATGTTGTTAACTGTTAACGACCTCGCTTACCTGCCCGTCCCGCTCCGTGAACCTCGAAAAACCTAAATGCGGCCGACTCAGGTGCAGCACCTGGTTCGGCGTGTTGAGTATTAGCGCTTTCCTTATGCACCATAGCCACCTTCGACATTGAGCACTGTGCCGGTGATATAAGATGCAGCGGGACTGGCGAGGAACACCACGCCCGCTGCAACCTCTTCCAGGCGCGCGAATCGCTGAATTGCGAGCGTGGCGAACAGCATCTCCGCAACGCCGGCCTCGGCAGCCATTTCGGTCTCCATCAAACCGGCGGCGACCACATTCACGGTGATTTTGCGGGGCGCGAGATCTCGTGCTGCTCCCTTTGAATAGCCGACCACTGCGGCCTTGGTGCCCGCGTAATCGGCCGCTCCGGCAAAACCGACTCGCGTTGCCACTCCTGAACTGATGCTGATAATCCGTCCATCCTCGGGCAACACCTTGGCGGCGGCTCGGATATTTGCGACTACTCCACCGACATTGATCGCCCACATTTGGTCCATCATGGCATTGTCAATGTCGGGATGGTCAATGGATTTGCCTTGATAGGCGACGGCGGCGTTATTGACCAGGATATCAAGTCTCCCGAAACGTTCCATGACGCTCTGGATAAGCGGAGCGGACTGGGTGGGATCGCCTTGATCAGATCTGAAGGCCGCAGCGCGAATGCCTTTGAGTTCCAGGGCACGCGCGACCGCTTCCGCTTTCTCCGCCGACGCCATATAGGTGATGGCGACATCCGCGCCCTTATCGGCCAAGGCGTGAGCGATGGCGACGCCCAACCCGCGCGAAGCGCCGGTAACCAAGGCAACTTTGCCCGTAAGTGTTCTTGTGTTCATAACTCTTTTAGCTCGATGGCAAGTGGAAGGATACGCAGACCGCCGACTAACCAGAATCAGCAGTTGCAGATGGTGTTGAACTTAGCACAAGGAAATGGGGCAATCCGTTGCATTGACTGGTTATTTTGATATCGCCTCTGACCGCCTCCAACCCTTTAACCCAAAACGCTTAACCGATCGCTTTCACTAACTTGTCTCCACTATTACCTTCTGGAACGGTTGCAACCCAGATGATCGCCTCAAAGCACGGTCTAAGCCGATCGCTACTGGGACGTTTCGGATCAGCGCGATCGCCTTCAGTGATGAGTGCAAGAGCTTTGTGTGGAGCAAGATAATGTTGCCCATCACTCGCCGCAGATATCTTCTCGAACCCAACAGATAAACCTTGACGGTCGGTGTGCATGGGCATCTAATCGGTGGAATTTGGATAGCGATTATGGAGGGTGAATCACTCTCTGAAGAGACGTATAACTACATTGCATTCAAAATCGCTTGACCCGACTTAGATATTCGCCTTTTGAAAGATAATTCTCGTCAAGGGATGAGCTTGGATAAATGGGGTCCTGTATCGTTGATCGAATTCCTCTGCTCGATTACACCGATCGCCATTGCCATAACAAAACACATCTGCTAAATCAGTCAGCATAGCGATAGCGACGCTCGAAATAGCGCTGGACAATGTCCAGTAGAGTGGTCAATGCCCAATAAATCAGGGCTGCCTCTAGTAAAATCGGTAAGACCACCGCTGAAGCAGAGCTAATCTGGTCGGCAATACTAGTCAATTCTTCAACGGTGACAACGGAAGCCAGAGAAGAGGCTTTTACCACGTCAATCAAAGAATTCCAAATGCTGGGAATGGCTCGTCGCCAAGCTTGCGGCAGAATCACATGCACGAATGTGTCAAACCGACTTAAACCCAATGAGGCTGAGGCTTCCCATTGTCCTTTAGCGATTGAGAGGATTGCCCCTCTGAATGACTCAGAAATATAGGCTCCAAAGTGCAAAGTTAAGCCGATGACGATCGATTGAAACGGCGTAAACCGGATAATGCCTGCAAATCCAAAATAAATGATAAACAGTTGCACCAGTAGGGGCGTACCGCGAAAGAACGAGACATAAAGGCTTGAGAGCCACTCTAGCACTCGGACTTCGGACAACGCCAGGAGCGCAACGAGCAGTCCCACAAGCAACGCGAACACAACCCCAAGAACACTGATCCAGACGGTCATCAGTGCGCCTGTGAGCAACAAAGGCAGAGAGTCAATTAAAAGATCAACGACTGACATCTTCACCAAACCATGTGTTTGAAATATTTGCCAGTGTACCGTCTTGTTTGATGGCGTCTAGTGCCTGGTTTACCTGATCGCGCAGTTCAGTGTTGTCTTTACGGAACACAAACGCCGTTGTCTCTCGAGTGAAGGGTTCACCCACCGATCTCACCCGATAATTCGCTTTTTTCAGTTCAGTTAAGACGTAGAGGCGATCGTTGAGCGCCGCATCGACTCGATTTTGCTGAAGATCGGTCAACACCTGGGCAATGCCCTGATAATATTTCACCTCAGCCCCTGCTTCCTCTGCTGCTTTAGCAAAGTTGCTACCCTGGGTTGTGCCAACGACTTTGCCTCTAAGATCATTGACGCTTTGAATATTTTTGGGGTTATCTTGATTGACCAGAACAACTGCACCTGACACGGTGTAAGGCTGCGAAAAGGCATATTGCTGTTCGCGCTCAGGTGTAACCGAGACTTGATTTGCAACAAAGTCGAATCGTTTTGCATCTAGAGACGCCAGCATACTTTTCCACTGCGTTGGTACGAACTCAATTGTCCGTTCCAGCCGCTTCGCTACCTCTGTAGCAATGTCGATGTCATAGCCCGTCAATTCATTACTTTGAAGATCTCTGAAACTGAAGGGTGGATAGGTTCCTTCTGTTCCCACCGTTAGCGGTTGACCCGTACTAGCGGACGGTGAATCACTAGATGTATCAGCCGAATTAGATCCGCAGGCTGCTAGCACTACTGCACTGCTGCTTGCCAGCATTAGTAGACGAATAAACTGCGATCGTGTTATTAAATTAAGCTTAACCATGACCCTGCCCCTAATAAAAGTAATTTACCTTAAGTTGCAAAACAAAAGGGAATGGCTCTCATTCGTTATAATGCGGTAAATCGGTGAGTTTACCGTGCTTTATTCACTTGAGTTTGGACTAATTTCGTCGAGAGTTATGTATTAGTTGCATCTTTCTTAACAAAGGAAGAAGGAGTTAGGAATGAGATATAGCAGGTGGTTGTGTCGCAAAACCTGTTTAAAGACAAATGATCTCTACTCATCTCATCATGATGACGAAGTAACCGACGCGCAAGCGCCCCTCTCTATCGGGGCAGGTTTAACTTTGCCGAAAATGATCCTTGGGTACTGTAAGTAGCAAAGCCTAAATTCTTTCCCTGCTGGAGGCTCTTGATATAGGTATCGAATCAAACATTGCCGAATTAGGGTCATTTTCGGCAATGATGTTAACTGTCAACGTTCGCAATCACCGGACGCAGACAAACTTTGCAACTTAACCAACCATATTGAAATGTTCCGGTGCATTGCGAACGTTATGCGGTGTTTCTACTAGGAGGTCCGACGGGACCGACGCGTCTCCGGCTAACCTGGCGCTTCGCAAATCTGCTTCCCGCGCCCGGACTTCATGCACGTCGCTCATTTCGATTCCTCTGCGAAAAGATCAAGAACCGCTCGCCATGCGCGCTCAGTGTGTTTTGGATGATAGCCGACACCTGGCACGGTCGATTGAACATGCGTGAGTCCTTCGACCGGCGATCCATCCGAATTTGTCGGGCGCGCCCAAAAGGCGTGCTGGGCACCGCCATAGATGTTTACGCGCCAGTCAACCCCGGCATCCTGTAATGCGTGACCAAA
>NZ_JACJPC010000089.1:0-94391 GCF_014695875.1 Leptolyngbya sp. FACHB-541
AACACGAGTTAGAAGACTACTTACCCTTCTGGCAACGTTCTGAAACATTGCCCAAATGGGACATCACTATTGTTCCACAGTAATGGGTACTTTATTTTTCCGCAAACCCCTTAATAGGAAAAGTTGCAAGAGATATTTTTTGGGCGTTGCTGAATGCAGGTATGATTTGCGAATCTTAGTTCCCTCTGTAGAGTCATGGCAATGCATGACTCTACGAATTTCATACATCAAATCAGCAATGCCATTTTTTGAACTAAGGGTGACGACTTGTCTAATAAAAGCTCTTTGTAGAGTTAAGAGCATCATTCTTGCTTCACAAAGAGGCAGGCTTTCAATTTTCTTTTCCAATGGGGCTTCTTGACACAAGGTGTGGCTCTCTCAACCCCTGAGATGTATTTAGCAACTTAAGTAAAAAAAGTTGATTTTTCGTGTTCTATGCACGAAAAATCAACTTCATAAAGCAACCTTGGCTAGGTAATTAGCCCAAGTGGGGATAGAGGGGGAAGCGATCGCACAAGGCTGAAACTCGCTGTCGGCAGTTTTGAGCTACTGCCTCATCTTCTGGATTCAACAGGCGATCGGCAATAATGTTGGCGATTTCGGTAAACTCTGGTGTACCCATGCCGCGAGTGGTCATTGCAGGTGAGCCGAGTCGCAGCCCACTCGTGACAAAAGGTGATTCTGGGTCAAAGGGCACCGTATTTTTGTTTGCCGTAATGTTGACTCCACTTACAAGTTGGTCTGCCCGCTTACCCGTCATGCCAACAGAGCGCAAGTCAACCAAAATTAGATGATTGTCAGTGCCGCCTGAAACTAGCTTAAATCCACGCTCCTGGAGTTGCGTTGCCATTGCCTGAGCATTGCGAATCACTTGAGCTGAGTAGGTTTTGAATTCAGGTTGAAGGGCTTCACCAAAGGCAACGGCTTTCCCTGCGATCACATGCTCTAGTGGCCCACCCTGAGAACCTGGAAAGACAGCTTTGTCCAGTTTTTTGCCCAGTTCTGCATCACGGGTCAAAATCAGACCGCCCCGTGGTCCACGCAGCGTTTTATGGGTGGTGGTGGTGACGACATCGCAATAGGGTAGTGGATTGGGGTGATGTCCGGTTGCGACTAATCCGGCGATGTGAGCGATGTCTGCTAGCAGCAAGGCCCCAACTTCGTCGGCGATCGCCCTAAACTGGTCAAACCGAATCACTCGTGGATAAGCCGAATACCCGCAAATCAATAGCTTAGGACGATGTTTTAGCGCCAGATCTCTTATCTGGTCGTAGTCAAGCTGCTCTGTTTCCGCACTAACGCCGTAGTGCTGCACCTTAAACCACTTGCCCGACACGTTGACTGGGGAACCGTGCGTCAAATGCCCACCATGAGACAAATCCATGCCCATGATTGTGTCACCTGGCTCTAGCAGGGACAGGAAAACCGCAAAGTTTGCCTGTGCGCCAGAATGAGGTTGGACGTTGGCATGAGCTGCGCCAAACAGCTCTTTTGCGCGATCGATTGCAATTTGCTCGATTTGATCAGCAAATTCACAACCGCCGTAGTAGCGCTTTTGGGGCAAACCCTCTGCATATTTGTTGGTCAATACGGAACCTTGAGCAGCCAGCACTGAGGGAGACGTAAAATTCTCACTCGCAATCAGTTCTAGGTGATCACGCTGGCGCTGGAGTTCATTCTGAATCAAGCCAGCAACCGCCGGATCGGTTTTTTCTACAAAATCTAAATTAGTTTGAACGGTCGTTTTAGCTACAGCTTGAGTCACAGACAAACCCCCAAAATCCACAATTCAGCACAGTTTCATTCACGGTAGCCGGATTGATGATCAACCGTTCTTGGCTGCTCACAATTCACAAGCTAAATTTATCCCGAGTTAATGATCATAACGCTTCACTGCATCGACTTCATGGGTTGGATCAGCCATTCAAGTCTTTTCATTAAGGACTCGTTAAAGTATGTAATACCCTTGACAACTCCTCTAAAGGAGTAGCTTAAGATTAGAGCTAGTGGGCTAGGCTTACCCGCTTAAGGTAGGTGCTTCATGCTAGTCATCTTGATGGAAAATCAACTGCTCTCTCCCCATCAAGTTTGTCAAACTTGCTTGATGGCTAGTCAAACCGGGCAACCTCGCTGGCAGCAAGGTCAGCTTTTGTGCGGTCGTTCTCTTGGTAAGTTGACTGACAGTCAACCCGCTCAATTTGAGTGTCAGATGGGGTTCCGAATTGCGAACATTGAGTGATTGAATTAGCCCTGTCCTACTCCAACTACCCGCTTAGACAGATTTTTGTTGACTGAGCGACTGCGCTATCCTGGTCTTAGTGTAGAAATGTAAGAAAGTAGCCCCAATTTGAGGAGAGCAAAACATGAGCTGGCGTGGCTCCACTAACCCCAAGGATCGCTTTTTCGCTTGTCTGCCCTATCTTTTGCCCCTGATTGACGGGCTAGCTTTTGGTATATATTTCTTCCGGCAGTTTCCTGCGCTTGAAGTAATTCTTCTGCCCCTAACTCCAATTTTGCTAGTTTACAGCACCATAGATAGGGCTTTATTTGGATTTGGTGGATTGATCGTATTCTTTGCCTTGTTCCTGCTTGTAGTCAGGAACGAAAGCATTAACCACTTCATCCGGTTCAATGCGATGCAAGCGATCTTGTTAGACATCATTCTAGTTTTGTGCAAATTTATTTTAAGCCTGTTTGGTTCAGGTCTAGGTGGCGGACTGATTATTGAAACAGTCTATAACGTCATTTTCTTTGGCATGATTGCCGCAGTTGTTTACTCCATTATTCAGTCTGCGATGGGCCGCTACGCAGAGATTCCGACCCTTTCAGATGCGGTTTACATGCAGGTTCGCTAGCAAGGCTAGTACTCTTACTGCTCTAAATGCTAAGCGCTGGTGCAGATTGAGCCAGCGCTTTTTTATTGGAGTGAAGCTTACGAGAATGCTTTCCCAGCCCTAGCTTTCCCAGTCCTATGTCACGTCAACTTTGCTACTTTCACGAAAGCTGCTGTTGTGCCCGCCATGCCAAGGCGATCGCCAGTGCAACACTTGGCAAGAGTACCAAAGTTAAAACAATTGCTGTACTGGATGAAATAGACAAAAGGGGCATAACATATTTGATGGCTACTGCTAGACCCCCCGAAACGATGAATACTTTCAAAATATAAATTGCATTACTATCCATTCAAGGTTTACCTGAAACTGCTTAACCTAACGCGCTAGTCACTTATAGTAATTCTAATTGCGTGGCGTATAGCGGCGGCAGCGGATCGAGCTGTTGCTGTATGCCACGCTTTGTATTCCATTCAACAAGCACCGCTATCAGTTAAGACAAAAAAGGAGATAGTTTAGCTATCTCCTGCTCAGTGTTCTCACCCTATTTCAACTTTTATCAAGCCAAACGACTAGGTCTAAAAGTATTCCTATTGTGCCCACGCGCCCCGTATTTCACACGCAAGGACGGTTGCCAGGAATGGATCGGTATTTATTTCCAAGCTAGCGAGGAGCTTTATCTTTATCTCGATACTCGGCTTAATGAGGGCTTTGAAGCAGCTTAAGTTGAGGATTAGGATGAGGCATTTAACAGCTCAGATTGTTCTAGTTGGGGAATGAGTTTCAGGTTGAACTCGGACTCGAAGCAGCCTTTTTTGTAGTCGAGGCTCCAAAGTTCGAGGGCACAATCATCTCCAGGTTTCTTTGCCTGAAGCAACAGGTGCAGTTCCCGCTGGTTGGAGTCGTACTTGAGGGTGACTTGCCGAACTGCACCTATTTGACGGCGATCGAGCGCAACGGCTAGACGTAATAGGGTACTGAGCTGTTCGACGATGCGACGATGTTGCTTGCTAGTCAGGTTTCGATAGTTTTCGTGCTTTTTCTTAGGGCAACTTTTGCGATGATAGCGGGCCAAATTGGCGATGGTTTCGATTTCGGTTTCGGTATAGCCTAATAAGTCTCCCTGCCGAATTAAGTAATAGGAATGTTTGTGGTGAGAGGAATGATTGACGAAGTGTCCGCAGTTGTGGAGCATGGCGGCCGCCCACAGCAATTCTCGCTCTTCTGCACCCCAGTCGTGTAACGTGCCTTGGGTTTGGTCAAATAGGGTAAGCGCAAATTGGGCAACTCGTTCGCTGTGCTCTAGGTTAATTCCATATTTGCGAGCAATTTTGACAACGCTGCGCTGGCGTACAGAGCTTTGAAAGCGCAGTCGGTCTTCGATCAGCCCGTGGGTTAGCATCCAATCAACAACGACTCCTTCTCGGAGCGATCGCTCGCAAATCGTGACCGTCTCCATACCCAGCAGGGTCATTGCCTCTTGCAAAATGACTGCCCCAGCTACAATGATTTCGGCGCGACGGTCTGACATTCCAGGAATATTTAGCCGTTCCTGGTAGTTCAGTCTACGCAGACGGTTAACGAGTTCTCGCAGGTCTTTCAAGCTGAACTGATAGCCATTGAGTGGAGTGGGAATGACTCCTAGCTTTTCCCGAGCGTGAATTGCGGCTAAAGCTTCAATCGTGCCAGAGGTACCGACTAAGCGAGGCAGTTCGCCAGCGTTTAGGTGAGCCTGTAATTCTTCTACCGATCGCTCTAGCATTCCTCGAACGAAGGCTTGCAGATGGTTAAATTCGTTGTTGCTGATCGGGTCAGTGTTAACAATGTCAGCCGTCAGTCGTACTGCTCCAACTTTTGTGCTACTGAGGGTACGGGGTTCGTGCCCGTCGCCCAGCACTAGTTCTGTGGAACCGCCACCAATATCGATGATGACGTGAGGGTGGTTGCCAAACTCCATCCCCGACAGCACACCTAAATAAATTCGGCGGGCTTCCTCTTGTCCTGAAATCAGGTTGACCATTAGCCGCAGTTCGCTCTCGATCTGCTGAAGAAAGTCTCGCCCATTTGGGGCTTCTCGGACAGCGCTAGTGGCAACGGCAACGATATCTTCAGCATTGAGGCTGTGAGCAATTTTTTGGCAGCGCTTGAGAGCATCCATTGCCCGCGTCATTGCCTCTGGAGTCAGCTTGCCTGTCTCTCTGTCGCGATCGCCCAGACGCACTGTCGCTTTTTCTTTAGCAATAATGGTGAATGCAGGAATTGCAGGCTGAATTCGCACTACAACCATGTGAATAGAATTAGTCCCAACGTCGATCGCCGCCAAAATACGATCTTGAGTAACGCTACTTGATGGAAAACTA
The DNA here is from genome assembly GCF_014695875.1 of Leptolyngbya sp. FACHB-541. Classification (NCBI taxonomy): domain Bacteria; kingdom Bacillati; phylum Cyanobacteriota; class Cyanophyceae; order Leptolyngbyales; family Leptolyngbyaceae; genus Leptolyngbya; species Leptolyngbya sp. FACHB-541. The sequence continues at coordinate 5,192 of NZ_JACJPC010000089.1, forward strand.
AACAAGTGATCTTTAGTCTCGTAAATCGAATTAATCATCCAAACATCCAGGGTTTTCAATGTTGGGACGGACTTCTGTCTAGATCTGAATGAGGTAACAACAAAGGTAATCTAGCCGCAGCACACTAATCCAGACAAACTAAGTTTTGCCTGAACTACCGAGGAACCTTGCTAGATTGAAGTCTTTATCCAGTTACTCCACTGGGATTACAGCGTCCGGAGGCTTCTTTAGGGCTGATCTGTGGCAAGCGATCAAATTCAGACAGAAACACTGGCAACGGGGAGTTACCTGTGCTACCACACTCCTGTTTCACCCCCTATTGTCTACCAGATTGTCGCCAAGAGTCACATCTGGCTGCAGCTAGATCCCAGGAATTTACATAGAGTTTACAGTCTAACGGTTTGGATTTGATTCACGAGCTAAAACAGTGCTATACCTTCATCGTGGCTCGTTTCAGCCCTTCTTCTACTTTCTGCAAGCATCGGTGTTGCAGATTGGATAAGCAGACTCATAGAGGCTAGAGCGTCGGCCAAACCAGGCATAGCGATTATCGCGAACTTGGACGTAGAGGCGATCGCCCCCCCACTTCACCCCAGGCATTGCTCGATACGCATTTACAAACACTTCACCTAGCGGTAGCAAACGCCCAATTTCTTCAGCCGCATCACTGCCCTGCCATCGCTGTTGGGGAACGTTAGCATTGATTAAAAGCATTCCTTTTTCGCAGTCCTGTGACGTAATGCCAAACTGCTCCAGTGCTGCCTGGTCCTGCATTGGTGCATATTGAAATTGCTTACCCTGATCCAGTTTTTCAAGCAACTGAACTAGCGTAGAGCAGAGATTACAGTTACCGTCATAGATTACGTAGTGGGTCATGGTAAATGTGATCAAAAAGTGATCGTCAGTACGTAGAAATGAACAAATTTAAACAAAATTAATACTTCAAATTTAGCCTAAAAATCTCTATTAGCAGCAGTTATTGAACTTTTAACGTATAGTGGACTACAGAATTTCGGGCCAAGTATTCCAGAAGACAAGTTTACTTAACCTTATCTTTACACTCAAACGGTAGGATGCAGGCGTTTCCCAAACAGATTTACAACACCCAAAGATCATGCTGTTTCAACTTCGTTCAAAGCGTTTTGCATATCTAGCCGCCTCAATTGCTCTCACTTTCGTTGTGTCCTCTTGTGCGGGGGGTGGCACTGACACCTCCACCGAAGCGCCCGAAGGCGAAACGGCTGAAGCACCAGCTGAGGGCGGTGGCGATCTGAGTGGAACCATCGCTATTGATGGTTCCAGTACCGTCTTCCCTATCTCTGAAGCGATGGCAGAAGAGTTTATGGCTGCCAACAATGGCGTTCAGGTTACGGTTGGTACCTCTGGTACGGGTGGTGGCTTTGAAAAGTTCTGCGCTGGTGAAACCCAAATCTCCAACGCTTCTCGCATCATTGAGGCAGATGAAATTGCTGCATGTGAAGCAGCAGGTATTGAATTCATCGAACTCCCAGTTGCTCAAGACGCACTGACCGTCGTGGTTAACCCCGAAAATGATTGGGCAGAGTGCATGACCATTGAGCAGCTCAACACCATGTGGGCACCCGAAGCTCAGGGCACTGTTAGCAACTGGAACCAGGTTGACCCCTCTTTCCCAGATGCGCCTCTAGCGCTCTATGGTCCCGGAACTGATTCTGGTACATTCGATTACTTCACAGATGTTGTCAACGGTGAAGAAGGTGCAAGTCGTGGAGACTACACCTCCAGCGAAGATGATAACGTGATCGTTCAGGGTGTAGTTGGTGACCCCAATGCACTTGGATATTTTGGCTACGCTTACTATGAGGAGAACGCAGATAGCCTCAAAGCAGTTCAAGTCGATGGTGGTGAAGGTTGCGTTGCACCCAGTGCCGAAACTGTGCTAGACGGTAGCTATGCTCCTCTCTCTCGTCCGCTTTTTATCTATGTCAGCACCGCAGCGCTTGAAGAACCCCATATTCAAGAGTTTCTTAACTTCTACGTTGATGAGGCAAACGCCTCATTAGTAGAGGAAGTTGGCTATGTACCTCTGGGTGATGAGCTTACTCCACTCGTACAGGCTCGTTTAGAGAATGGTGTAACGGGATCGGCGTTTGCAGAAGCCGCCGAAGGTGCGTCCCTACCTGAGATTTTGGCCCAGTAGTTTGGCTAGTGCCGATCGCCCCCATTTCACCGAATGGGGGCGATCGGCTTCAGTTTAAGCATTCGTCTTAGAGAGCTAGTTCCCTGCCTCCCCTCCAAATTTGTCATTATGACTACCAGTCAATTACCAGACCCATCTCAAAACAGTGGGCTCTGGCAACCAAACCGCAAGCTCAGCAAGACAATGGAAATGTTGGCAAAAGGCTTGTTTGGAGCTTTTGGCATTCTTTCCATTTTTACAACCATCGGAATCGTTCTCACTCTGGTCTTTGAAACCATTTTGTTCTTTCGGGAAGTGCCCATCTGGGATTTTCTGACAGATACCCAGTGGACTCCTCTCTTCACCAATTCCCAATACGGCATCATGGTGCTGATCAGCGCCACGCTGCTTACGTCTGTAATTGCTCTAATTGTGGCGATGCCAATGGGAATTCTGGCTGCTGTTTGTTTAAGCGAATATGCACCTCGCAAGGTGCGCAGCTGGCTAAAGCCAGCCCTAGAAATTTTGGCAGGGGTGCCAACGGTTGTATTTGGTTATTTTGCTCTTTTCTTGGTAACCCCAATTCTGCAGACTTTTGTTCCTGGTCTTCAGCAATTTAACGGCTTGAGTGCTGGAATTGTACTGGGAATCGCAATCCTGCCCACGATTGCCTCTCTTAGTGAAGATGCAATCTATGCTGTGCCCCAAAGTCTCCGACAAGGTTCCTATGCTTTAGGAGCAACTAAGCGTGAGACGATTACTAACGTTGTCTTACCGGCTGCTCTTTCAGGAATTGTGGCTTCTTTCATCCTGGGAGTAGCGCGAGCGGTGGGGGAGACAATGATTGTCACCATTGCAGCCGGACAAAACCCAAGGCTAACGCTTGATCCTCGCGTGCCGATTCAGACGATGACTTCGTTTATCGTGCAGGTTGCCGGGGGAGACGCGCCAACTGGCTCAATTGAGTACATCACTCTCTTTGCGGTGGGAATGACTCTGTTTCTGATCACCCTGGTGCTAAATAGTTTTAGTTTCTGGTTCGTTCGCCGTTTCCGGGAGAAGTACGAATGACAGCCACAGATCCAAACGCTTTTTCACAGGATGATTTAGCTAAGCAGAGGTTTAACCCAAACCTATCCGGTCGCTACAGGCTAGACAATATTTTTAGAATTGCTAGCTGGGTCGCTACTATAGCGGGATTAGTTGTGCTGGCATTTCTGCTGATTGATGTTTTAGTTGATGGCCTTCCTCGGTTAAATTGGCAGTTTCTCACTAGCTTCCCCTCTCGTAGCGCTGAACGGGCAGGAATTTTAGCTCCGTTGGTAGGCACAGTTTGGTTGCTATTTATCACGGCCCTTGTTGCTTTTCCAATTGGAGTTGGGGCAGGCATTTTCCTAGAAGAATTTTCTAGGGATAATCTCTTCACCAGAATTCTTGAGATTAACATCGGTAACCTGGCCGCTGTTCCATCCATCATCTATGGATTGCTCGGCTTGGCGGTGTTTGTTCGCGTTTTTCTACCTATCACGGGTGGTCGTACTGTGTTTGCCGCAGGCTTGACGCTGGCATTGCTGATTTTGCCGGTTATTATTGTTGCGACCCGTGAAGCTTTGAGAGCAGTGCCAGATAGTCTGCGACTGGCAGGGATGGCGTTAGGTGCAACGCGTTGGCAGACTGTGAGAGAGCATGTGCTGCCCCAGGCATTTCCAGGTATTTTAACGGGTACGATTTTGGCTTTGTCTAGGGCGATCGGTGAAACTGCGCCGCTAATTGTAATTGGAGCGCAAACTTTCGTACCGTACATTCCATCTTTTCGGGAAGGTGGCTTTAGCGCTTTACCGATTCAGATTTTTAACTGGGTAGGTCGTCCTCAGGCAGAGTTTCACACCAACGCTGCGGCTGGAATTATTGTCTTGATGATAGTGCTGTTGATCATGAATGCAACGGCAATCTATTTGCGAAATCGGTTCCAGGCTGGAAAGGTTTGATCCTTGGATGTGTTGGTATCTTCGCTGGTTCTAATTATTTGAAATGAAAAGGTCAATGTTTCATGCAGACTAATCCTTCTACAGCCGTTGGCACCGGCACAGCTTTCCATGTTGATCAAGCCAGTTACTATTACGGTTCTTTTTTGGCAGTTAGCAATGTCTCGGTAGATGTTCCTGAGCGCAAAATTACTGCTTTTATTGGCCCATCGGGTTGTGGTAAGAGTACGGTGCTGCGCTGCTTTAACCGTCTCAATGACCTGATTCCAGGCGCTCATGTCAAGGGTACGATTCAGTATCGTGGAGTTGACCTTTACGATAGGAGCGTGGATGCTACCGAGTTGCGTCGCCGCATTGGAATGGTGTTTCAGAAGCCAAATCCTTTCCCTAAATCGATTTATGAAAACATTGCGTTTGGGGCGCGGATCAATGGCTACAAGGGCGATATGGATGAGTTAGTAGAGCGATCGCTCCGTAAAGCTGCGCTCTGGGAAGAGGTTAAAGACAAACTCAGGGAAAGTGGTCTATCCATCTCGGGTGGTCAACAGCAGCGGCTTTGCATTGCGCGAGCGATCGCCATCGAACCCGAAGTACTGCTGATGGATGAACCCTGTTCTGCGCTTGACCCCATTTCTACCCTCCGGGTTGAGGACTTGATGCACGAATTAAAAGAGCAGTTCACCATCGTGATTGTGACGCACAACATGCAGCAGGCTTCTCGTGTCTCTGATATGACTGCTTTCTTTAACGCTCAAGCAACTGAAAAAGGCGGCAAGCAGGGTTACCTGGTGGAATATGCGCCCACCCAAAATATTTTCAACAACCCAACTCAGCAAGCAACTCAAGACTACGTTAGCGGTCGTTTTGGCTAAAACCTGTGATTTTGCTAATGCAGCTAAGTTTGAGCGTAGAGGTGATGCTTCTGCGCTCTAATTTTTTCTCCCCTCTAATTTTTACCGAGGAAGCTTGCTTTGATTGGAGTGGAGCGATCGCCGCAAATCTATAATCCTGGTCATGCCTTTTTAGAGATTGATTGGCACAATAAAGAAAGGTAAAGATTTGTAATAGCCCATTCGTCGGTGCGATGCGATGTCTCTAACTTCAAACCTCCCAGCTGCTGTTAGCTCTTTTTCACCCTCTCAAACCTGGATGTGGAAAGGATTTCCTATCTGTTATCAGGCTGAAGGAGAATCGGGTCCAGCAGTTGTGCTGATTCATGGTTTTGGAGCCTCATGGCAGCATTGGCGTAAAAACATTCCTGCCCTGGCAGAGAGTTGTCGAGTTTATGCGATCGATCTGATTGGCTTTGGTAGCTCTGCTAAGCCCGTTCCTTTTACCGAAATTGAATACACCTTTGAAACTTGGGCACAGCAAGTTGCTGATTTCTGCCAAGAAGTCATTGGTGCTCCCGCCTATCTGGTTGGAAATTCAATCGGCTGTATCGTTGCAATGCAAACTGCCGTTAGTCATGCTGACTCCGTGCTGGGAATCGCTATGCTCAACTGCTCATTGCGATTGCTGCACGATCGCCGTCGTGCTACCTTACCCTGGTACCGACGCATGGGCGCACCGCTCCTACAGAGGGTTCTAGCAGTTCGCTGGTTGGGTCACAATTTTTTCAGATTAATTGCTCGTCCTAATACCGTCCGCAAAATTTTGCTGAAAGCTTATATCCGTCCTGAAGCCGTAACCGACGAATTGGTAGACATGCTGATGGCTCCGGCGGCTGATCCGGGTGCGGCAGATGTATTTCTAGCATTCACCGGTTATTCTCAGGGTCCGCTGCCTGAAGATTTGCTAGAAGTGCTGCCCTGTCCTGCAATTTTGCTTTGGGGAACTCAAGATCCCTGGGAGCCGATCGCTCTGGGACGCGATTTAGCAAACTTTCCTGCTGTTAAAGAATTCATTCTCCTTGAAGGTGTTGGTCATTGTCCTCAAGATGAAGCACCGGAACTGGTAAACCCAATTTTGCAGGAGTGGATTTTATCCCAAACTTCGACCCACGAGACGTATTGAAGTCGCTGCGCTAGTTACCTCAGCTCAGGACAAGAAAGCAGGACAGAGTGAGGACCTGCCCGCTTTCTTGTCCTGAGCTGTATGGCTACTTACAGCCGTTTCCACTTGGATTAACCACAAATCCCTGTAGGGGGCGTTCGCGAACGCCCCCTACGCTATGCTTACCCATCGGAAAATGGCTGTAATGGGTTAGTATTGCTCGCTGTCATACTGCTCGTTGCCATACTGCTCGTCGCTATATGGATCATTACCATCAGCCTCATCGCTGGAGCTTTGCCCTTGTAGCCAATCTCTGCCTAGCTGAATTGTTACGTCAGACTCTAGGCTGCCTGTACTTTCAATTCGCACTTCGCCTAATCCCAAAGCCTGCTGAATGGCTTCAGCCCCCTCGACATTTCCCTGCTGAGCAATAATGCGAGTTTCACTGAGCGGCTCACTCCAACTGTTGTCGATGTAGACATTGCTATAGCCCATGTCATAAAGCGCATTGACCAGGTTATCTACTGCGTCTGGATCTTCGGTGCTATCTTGAATTGCAACTCTCAAGTATCCTGGGTCAAAGTCATAGCTGCTACCGTAGCTTGTGCCAGTGCCAAAATATTGGCTCACTACTTCGTCAATCTGGTTAAGGTTAGGCAGCCAATAGCTAGCTTCGTAGTCCTCGGGAGCACTGAAGTCTCCGGGTAGCATCAGCATTTGCACATTTGAGCGATCGCTCTGAGCGGCAAATCCCATCAGCGCCACCAGTTCCTCAACGGCTAGGTTGGTATCCACATGGGATTGGATTACCGAAAGGATCTGTGGCAACCGAGTTAGTGTAGCTGGGCTTAGCGCTTGCTCCTGCATGGAGCGAATCAGGCTTTGCTGACGCTGCACTCGTCCGATATCGCCTTTTTCGTCATAGCGAAAACGCAAAAACTGCATTGCCTGCTCACCGTTGAGGTGCTGTTCCCCTTGTTTCAAATCAATGTAAAGGTGCTGGCTCTCATCGGTGTACTTCATGTCTTGAGGCACATACACCGTTACGCCGCCCAAAGCATCAATCAACTTTTCTACACCCTGAACGTTGATGCGAACATAGCGATCGATGCTGACTCCGCCCAAGAGATCGCTGACGGATTCTGCTGATAAGGCTGGTCCACCGTAGGCGTTAGCAGCATTGAGCTTGGTTTCACCCAGTCCATCGATGTAAGTGCGGGTATCACGTGGTATAGAAAGCATAACCAACTGCTTAGTCTCAGGATTAAACCGCAGCAGCAGCATGGTATCTGACAGTCCCTCAAAGGAATTGACCAGTGAGTGATAGCCCAAATCTAAGGCTTCTTCAGGAGGATTCTCAACATCAGAACTTAGTACTTTCACTCCCAGCACAAGGATGTTAACGGGACGAGTAAGCTGGGGCAGGCGGAAGTTCATGCCTGTTGAAATGCGATCGCCCTGGTCAAACACTTCAGCTTCTTCGGCTGTAAGCTCACTTTGCAGCAGAGGTGTGCTGGCAAGAGACACCGCCAACATAGCCCCTGCTGTCGCTGAGGCGATCGCCACTCCACCCAAACCCATCGTGAGCCACAGCCAACGTCTGACAGGTTTCTTTTGAGGGATTCTAGGATGTGGCGAACGGGAGTGATGAGCTTTTGGAGTTGACACAAACTTCCTCAACACGTACTAGGTCTGAAGGTGCAAGTTTATCAGAGAGGGCACATTTCGGGCACAGGTTAATGATGAATTAGGCTACAAAGCGGACGTTTGCAAGAAAATCTACCACTTTGTGAGCAACTGGGGACTGATTTACAGGATTTTCCAGCTATCAGCAGCATGGTACCAGCGTTTTTGCTAAAGGTGGTAGGGATGCCGACTCAAGGTAGGCGATCGCTCACCTGGCTCACTCCTGGCAGCCATATTGCCTTACGCTGCCACAGGCGCACCATCAGCCAAATATTCACAAGAAAATAGCCAGAGGTCAGCAAACTACTGGTAATCAAAAGCGGTAATGCCCAGGCATGAGAAGCGGATGCACCCGTTCCCAGCAACAGATAGCCAAATAGCCAACCCGTTGCCAACGTTACTGCTAGCCGACTCACTGACCGTTGCTCACGGCTGCCCTGCCGTCGATAAAGTGTCCACAGTGCCGGGAAAAAGCCAACCACCGGAATCAGGTAAATGAATGTCTGAATGCGCCTAATATCCTGATTTACAAACGGGTTGGCACGTTTCATGGGAGATAACTACCCTTGCAAGGAACGGAATTACGGAAAATCAAAAAACCGTTGCGGACTTTGACCCATTCAACGGGAAATGTGCGGGCAAGATGCCCACACCACAACCACAGCAGCCTTTCCATCCCTATTCTAACCCCAGCCCCTAACCCCTAATTCCCTTACTCCGGTTCCACCACCGTTCCCATAAACAAAACCGTTTCTGTCTGGTTGTCTCGAATCGCGTAGAAGAAGGGGCGATCGGCAGTCATCTGAAACGGAGCAGTTGGTGCAGAAAGTGTTTGGATCTCCACTGAAGTGACTGCGGCGGCTTCAGTTCCTTCCTCATTCACCTCGATAAATGTTTTGTGCTGCACTTGGCTAATCGACAGGGGTTCGTCACTCATGCCCGAAAAGTCAGCTTGGTCAGTGAAGGCAACGCCCATCCCTAGTGCTTCCAGCACATCGTTGAGTTGCGTTGTATATTCCAGCTTGAACCGGGGCAGACTGATTGCTCCTTCCTGTCTACCAAACTGGCTCATCCAGGTTTCCCAGTTCTCAGCGGTGAGACTTTGCTGAAAAGCACTCAGGCTAGAGTTTTCACGCGGTAGAAAGACATACATGCTGAGCCGCTTAGACTCTCCATAGGGCAAACTGACTGCCTGAAACTGGTCGTTCTCAAGGTAAGCATAGCGTCCACTCTGAGTCATGGTGGGATGCTGTTTTTGGCTGCTGTCTAGCAAGGTAAAGGGGCGATCGCTTGTCCGTTCGGCATTAAACGGCGTGGTCCAGTTGCCCTTAAAGTAGGTTGCGTTAATCAGAAACAGAACTGCGTTAGGTCTAATGTCTTGAATAATTTCAGAGATTTTCTCCTGAGTATTGCGGCTTACCCAGTTATTAATGGTTGCGATCGCACTGGGATTCGTGAAATCCAGGCTAGCCACTTCAGCGCTATAAAAGTCGCGATTTCGCTGCAAAAAGTCTGGGTTAAATGAAGTATCTTCTCTACTCCAAAGGGAATTAGCGATCGCCAACTGCACTTCAGGATCAGCATTTTCCAGCGCCAATTCTAAAGCTGCATTAGCTTGATTGATTTCTTCCAGGCTCATTCCTTCCAGTTCCAGAGCCTCTGCCATTGCCTGTTGAGTAGTGCCACTGGCTCCGTTGTAGGTCATTGTCAGGGCGATCGCTACGCTAGTTGGTGAAACCATCAGATTCGTTGGTTGCCCGTTCTGCTCCAGGATTTGAGAGAACAGCTTGAAGCCAAAGCGAGTATTCGCTGCAACCAAGCGGGCATTCATATCTAAGTCTTCATCTGAGTCTTCAATCTGATTCATAGTAGGAGGTGAAGAGGGTGGAGATTGGGCGATCGCCTGTCTTCCAAACTTAACCGCTGTTCCAAGGGTTAACCCTAAAAGAATCATGCCGCCAGCTAAAGCAATCAGAGGACGTCCAAACCACTGCTGACTCATGTCGTACTCCTCACCACGTCAATAAATCTACTGCTCCACAATGGCAGCGGTGGCAGAAAATTTGGCAGAGGTTACGGTTTTAGTAACTCAGTTGAAGCTCAAACTACTAAATTTCTGTTCTGCTTGTAGCAACACCAGATGCGGAATGTGATTAATGCGATCGCCCAAGAACATGATCAGATGCTCTATGAATCGCTGCTGCAATCAGTAGAAGAACTCTCTACATCCCGTACCATAAATGGAATAATGCTACGTTTTTCGACTGAAGTTGAACACGTCGAACCCAATGGCGATATCCGCGTTTGTGTTGATCTCAGTGGGTTAGCGACTCAGACTTAGTGGAAACCGTCCTATCGTTTCGTGAAACGATAGGACGGCTCAGTCTATTACTAATTCAGGAGAGGAAGCAATGACACCGCAAAACGGAAAAACACAGCAAGTTGTGGCGACTGGGCTGATTTGGGGTTTTGCGACGGGAATGCTAGCGCTTTGCATTCCCCTGGTTTCCCTGACGCAAGGCAGCTTAATTTTGCCGTTAGGGGTAATTACAGGGGCGATCGTTGGAACAGTCGCGATTTGGCGACAGGGAAGTCGATCTTCTACGGGTGATTCAAATCCTTCCAAGAATTTAGAAGAGCGAGTGGCAAATCTAGAGGTGATTCTGGGTAAAGACGAGGTTGATTTGCAGAACCGATTGAAGCAACTGGAACCGAGCGATCGCCAACCCAGCTAGAAGGGTGCCTTAGAAAAAACTTCCTCGTTAGAGCCTATTTTGCAAGGACATAAGCAAATCTCGATACTCCTGTGTATCTTCGGATTTCAATGCCCGTCAGGTATGGCAGGATCAACTGAAATGGATTTAAAGATTCTGCAAACCTTCTGTAAAGCAGATTGAAGCATAAAGGCTGAGGTTGCGATGCGAGTTGAAGTGAGTTTATCAGATGCATCGGTTGAGCAAATTGTAGAGCAAATGTTTGCTGCCCGTCAGATTAGCTCTGCCGATCAGTCAAAATTTATGTCATTACTGCTCTCCAAGCAGGTTTTGACTCCTGCTGAGCAGACTCAAGTTAATCGTGTCTTTGATGGGTTGCGGTCTGGACGGCTTAAAGTCGTGGATTGAAAATGTCTAGTTGAGCCAAGTCCGCTGGTTTTTCAGAAACTCTTTTACTCTTACCGTTCTTTTCCTGAACCGAGTTGCCAGAATTGCCTTTGCGTAACCCAACCGCAATATGTGAATGCTTTTCGATTTGACCCATCACCTGCCGCGCTCGCTGAATGACACTAGCAGGCAGTCCAGCTAGGCGTCCTGCCTCAATGCCATAGGAGCGATCGGCTCCACCAGGGCGCACCTGATGCAAAAAGATAATTTGGTCAGGCATTTCTTTTACCGTCACCTGATAGTTGGCGACGTTAGACAAAATAGACGCTAGCTCGTTGAGTTCATGGTAATGAGTCGCAAAAATAGTGCGGGCGCGAATTTCAGTTGCTAAGTGTTCTGCTACTGCCCAGGCGATCGAAAGCCCATCGAAGGTTGCAGTGCCACGACCAATTTCATCCAGCAACACTAAAGATTTTGGCGTAGCGTGGTTGAGAATGTTGGCGGTTTCGTTCATCTCAACCATAAAGGTAGATTGTCCGGTTGCCAGGTCATCCACCGCACCCACACGAGTAAAGATGCGATCGCACACACTCAACGTTGCCGCCTGAGCAGGCACAAAACTTCCCACCTGCGCCATCAGTTGAATCAAACCAACCTGACGCAAGTAGCAGCTTTTGCCACTGGCATTGGGTCCGGTAAGAACGATTAGGTCAGGGGCTAAGGGCTGAGGACTGGGGGCTAGGGTTTCGGAGGGGGTTAGAGACTGAGACTTTGGATTTTCAAGTTCAAGGTTCGAGGTTCGAGGTTCGGAACTAGCCCCTAGCCCCCAGCCCCTAACCCCTTCTAAACCAGCCCCTAACTCTGTGGAATTCGGCACAAAGAAGCCAGTCGGTAACGACTGCTCGACGACTGGGTGGCGACCGTTTTCGATATAGATTTGGCGATCGCAAGTAATTTGAGGACGGCAATAGCCCTGGTAGACGGCGACTTCCGCAAGAGCCGCTAGTACGTCTACAGCGGCGATCGCCTTTGCCACAGCCCGAATCAATTCTGCTTGTTCACTGACTTCATCACGCAAGCCGTTAAAAATTTCGTACTCCAGCCGATTCAGATCTTGCTGGGCATTGAGAATGCGGGTCTCGCAGTCTTTTAGGTCAGCGGTAATATAGCGTTCTTCGTTGGTCAGCGTTTGCTTGCGGATGTAGTTGTCCGGTGCCTGCTGCGATTTGGCGCGAGAGATACTGATGTAGTAGCCAAAGGTTTTGTTAAAGCTGACTTTTAGGGTAGGAATGCCTGTGCGCTGGCGTTCTGTGACCTCAAGCTGGGTGAGCCACTGCTGATCTACTTCAACCTGCTGTCTTAGATTATCTAACTGGGAATTTACTCCAGAGCGAATCAGGTTGCCTTCAGTGAGATAGAGCGGTGGGCGATCGACCAGGTGCGATCGCAATCGTTGCCCCAAGTGTTCTAGAACTGGGGAAACCGTTTGTAAGGCAGTCAAATAGGGGGAACGAGCTGAGGCAACAAGTTGTGCCAAGTCGGGCAGTTTTTCGAGCGAGTCAGCGATCGCCACCAAATCACGCGCATTGGCAGTGCCAGAACCAGCCCGTCCGGTGAGTCGCTCCAGGTCATAAATTTGCTTAAGCAACTGCTGGAGGTCTTGCCGCAGCGCTCCATTGCTGACTAATTCGGCGATCGTATCCTGGCGAGACTGGATACTCGCAATGTCTAGCAGCGGTTGCAGCAGCCAGCGGCGCAATGCCCGTCCGCCCATTGACGTAACATTGCGATCGAGTGCCCACAATAGCGAACCGTGAAAGGTGCCGTCTCTGGCCGTTTGAGTAATTTCCAGATTGCGGCGAGTCTGGTGATCGAGGGTGAGATATTCGGTCAGGGTATAGGTGCAAAGTGGCTGAAGCAATACCTGGTTTTGCTTTTGGGTGTCTTCCAAATATTCCAGCAAGCCTCCAGCAGCACGGACAGCTAGCGGCAGGTGTTCACAGCCCATGCCTTCTAGCGATCGCACCCGAAATCGTTCGAGCAAACGCTGTCGAGCTTCGCTTTGAGTGAAGGGAGATTGCGATCGCAAGGTATAGCACAACTGCGGCGGCAAACAGTCCGGCAACTGATCAGACTTTTCTCCCGGTCGCAATAACCCACCTAGATCTGGTGCATTCGTGGGTACCAGCACCTCTGACGGCTGAAGCCGCATCAATTCTTGGGTTAACTGCTCCAGATTGCTCGATTGCGTTGTTAGAAATTCGCCTGTTGAAACATCAGCATAAGCTAACCCCCAATGGGTTGCTGCAATCACCACAGCCGCCAAAAAATTGTTGCGGCGGGCAACCAACATTCCCTCTTCTAACACCGTGCCGGGGGTAATTACACGGGTAACGTCTCGCTGCACCAGCCGTCCCTGCGCTTCGGCAGCATCCTCAAGCTGATCACAGATGGCAACGGCATAGCCTTTCTCAACCAGCATGGTGCAGTAGCGATCGAGCGCATGATGGGGAATTCCGGCTAAGGGAACGCGCCCAATTTCTTTGCCTGCATCTTTGCTGGTGAGGACGATCTCGATCTCGCGGGAAACGGCGATCGCATCCTGAAAAAATGTTTCAAAAAAATCCCCCACTCGATACAACAGCAGCGCATGGGGATACTGATCCTTTAGCTCCACATAATGACGCATCATCGGAGTCAAATCGTCCCGGTTGACTACTCGATGGTCGGCATAGCGCACCTCATGCTTGACCAGGCGCTCTGGCAAGTCACCCACAGGATTCGACATAGATGCAGCATCAGTCATGGATCGTTCAGCAATCGGCGACAGAAGCATTCTAGTATTTACTTCGGGGTTTCGTCTGAATCCAGCCAATTCACTAGGTCTGCTTCACTTATAAGGTCCAGCGATGCTTCCCCCAGTTCAGTGAGTTGAACCAGCGACAGTGCCTCAATTTGAGCTTGAAGGTCAGGATTCAGTTCGCGGAGTTGGCGATGCAGCAAACGCAATACCAAGTTTAGTTGAGCTTGTCCTCCTCCCTGCCCTCCTCTCTGCCTTCCTGAAGAATTTCCTGGTAAATCACAGACTCCCGCATGATGTCCCTCCGAAAAAGCTGTTGAATCAACTGTCTAGAATCAGTCCCGCAGCTGCACACAAGCAGTAATACTTTGCTGTCGAGCCTTTTCTTCAATCATGTTCACTTGTACGGCGACTTGTTCGAGAAGTTGCTGAGGGGAATCAGTTTGCGCCAGAGTCGCCAGGGGCAACAGTCCGGGAGCTGATAGCAGGGGCTCAGGAGGCTGCTCCCACATGCGAATGACCCGATAGCGGTGTGAGGTATTCCGTGCTGTAAACTGCTCGGCAAATGCTAGTTCTGAAGTGGTCGGCTTGAGGAAAATGACGACCTGCTCAATGTCACAGCTATACTGCCGGTGCAGCCTGACCCAGGAGTCGAGCATTCGAAGCGGCAGTGGTGGCGTAGAGGTTGGCAGAGTTTGCACTTCCAAATGCAGGATTTGGCTGGCAGTTTTGAGAAACGTCACGGCATCAGCCCGAATAGGTTCGGTGTTGTCGTAGGTCACGTAGGGATATTGAAAACAGCCATGTTTGTGAGGCAGTACAGGAATTGAGACTCAACAGGTTGAAGCTCAAGATCAGGAAGTGACTTTCAGTAAAACTGGATGAACAATGAGTTTACACAGAAAAAGTAGCCCAAAGGATAAGTTTTCGGCGATTTTTTCAGTTGTACTGAGTCTGGCGATAGTTGGGATTACGCTGATTGCGCTGGTGAGCGATCGCGGCTGGACTCAAGTCCTAGAACTGTTGTCTCACTTCAGGCTGCAATATTTTCTGCTCAGTCTAATTTTGCTGCTGCTGCTATTTCTAACTCGACGAAAGGTACCTATTCTAATTGCGCTGTTTTGTGTTGCATTGCTCTCCACACCCATACTGCCCTGGTACAACCCGCTAAGTCGAAGTGCAGCAGCAGCAGAACTGAGGGTGCTCACGGCAAACATCAACACTAGAAACCGCAGTTATAAAAAGGTGTTGACGATGGTGAGGGAAGAAAGCCCAGATATTGCCGTGTTTCTGGAAGTGGATGACACTTGGGTGGCGCAACTTCAGCGTCTTAAAGACATTCTCCCCTACGAATTTGGACAGGCGAATCCTTACAATTTGGGGATTGCGGTCTACAGTCGGTTGCCTTTAGAAAATGCTGTGATTGACTTCTTTGGCACTTCCAAAAATCCCAGTATTCTAACGAGTTTGACGGTTGAGGGAAAAACAGTTTCACTGGTTGCAACTCATCCATTACCTCCAGTGAGACGCAGCTTTTTTCACTCTCGCAATCTGCAACTTGACCAAATTGGGCAGTATGTTCAGCAGCTTGAAACGCCCGTTGTGGTGCTGGGGGATTTGAACATTACCATGTGGTCGCCTTACTATAAGCGGTTTGCTCGAAATACAGGTTTGCAGAATGCGCGGCGAGGGTTTGGAGTTTTGCCAACTTGGCCCATGCCAGGAACCTACACTGTGTTGCCCAATTTGCTACATCGGCTGCTGCAAATTCCGATTGATCACTGTCTGGTTAGTTCAGATATTAAAGTTGCAGCAATTCATACAGGGCGAGATGTGGATTCTGATCATCTGCCGTTAATTGCGGATTTGGTGATTCCTTAATGCAACCCAAAATTAAGGCTCTGAGATGGAATCTACCTGTACTTGCAATCAAGCTTCAAATCGGTAGTACAAATGAGAAGCTCCAGCTTCCTAAAAGTTGGAAAGAAGCTGGAGCTTTTGCAAGACAGTTACCAAAATTCTGCTTAGTTACCAGAATGTAAGGTCTAGACTTTAGCTAGCTCAGGGGTGGGGCGTTTGCTGTTGCGAATATCGGCGATCGCCTCAGCATAATCTTTTGCCTTAAACACCGCTGATCCGGCAACAATTGCATTTGCGCCTGCTTCCAAAACCTGCCAGGTATTGTTTGCCTTCAATCCGCCGTCTACCTCAATCCAGGGATCGAGTCCTCGCTCATTGCAGATCTGGCGCAGCTTCTGGATTTTGGGCAGCATTTCAGGAATGAAGCTTTGACCGCCAAACCCTGGGTTAACGCTCATGATTAGCACCAGGTCGCACAGTTCCAGCACGTACTCGATTAGTTCTAGAGGAGAACCGGGATTTAGCACAACGCCTGCTTTCTTACCGAGTTCTTTAATCTGACCTAGAGTGCGGTGCAAGTGTGGAGAAGCATTATGCTCGGCGTGAACGTAAATATGGTCAGCTCCCGCCTTGGCAAAATCTTCGACGTACTTTTCTGGCTCAACGATCATCAGGTGGACATCCAGCGGCTTTTGCGTAACCGGCCGAATTGCTTCCACAATCAGCGGACCAATCGTAATGTTAGGTACAAACCGACCATCCATCACATCAACGTGAATCCAATCGGCTCCTGCTTGGTCAACAGCCCGGATTTCATCTCCCAGGCGACTGAAATCTGCTGATAGGATAGATGGGGCAATAACAACTGACTTGTGGGAATTGGCTTGGGTCATGGCTACGATGTCTCCTGCGTCCTGGTCTCGTAATGTTAGTTTAACAAAGCGTGCTCCCAAGCCCTCGAAAACTTGATCCCCAAAGGCTCAGATTCACACGAAATTTATTTTTTTGTGGAGAGACTTCCGTGCAGCAGCGAATGGTGAAAAGGCTGGGATGGTTAATTGGGGGCTTTTCCGCTTCCCTTTTAGCAACGCCAGTGTGGGGTTTAGCAGTTTCGGTTGGGGAAGCAGGCATTGATGCACTCAGGCTGCACGCTGCTCCCTATAACTTGACGGGCAGCAAAATTTCGATTGGTCAGGTTGAGATTGGTCGTCCCGCTCAGTTTGGGTTGGATAAAGCTGCTGTTAATAACAATGTAGTGCAGGTCGGGCAAGTCTTTTTTCGAGACGACCGAGCGCAGGCAAATGACTATGTGGATGGTCATGCATCCAATGTTGCCAGCGTCATGGTTAGCGAGGACAAATACCTGACAGGAGTTGCGCCTGATGCAACTCTCTATTCTTCAGCAGTGGGGATCGTTGAGCGCAGCGGGCAGCCAGAAGAGTGCCTGTCATCTCAAATGGTGGCAATGCAGGATGGTGGACAAGTGCGGGCGATCAATTTCAGCTTTGGCGAATCGCTGGTTCAAGATCCGCGCCCGGATGCAGTTTTGGATGGGAATGCGCTGCTGACGCAATGTGTTGATTGGTCATCATCGTTTCACGATGTCCTGTATGTGATCGCTGGAAATCAAGGAACAGGTGGTATTCCGATTCCAACAGATAACTTTAACGGCATGACGATCGCAAATTCGACTCAGGTTAATGGAGTATTCTCGAAAGTCGATTATTCCAACCTGGGTAGCGAACCTGCAACGGTGCTTGGGCGATCGCCTGACTCTGAAAGCAACGTTGGACCACGTCGCTCGGTTAGCCTGGTCGCTCCTGGCACTAACATCGAGATGTTTAACCCTGATGGCAGCAGCATCCGGGCAACCGGTAGCAGCTTTGCGGCACCGCACGTTACGGCAGCAGTGGCGCTGCTGCATCAGCATGGCGATCGCCAGATCAGCACCAATCAGCCCAACTGGAGTCTAGATGCCCGTCGCCATGAAGTCACCAAAGCGGTGTTAATGAACTCTGCCGACAAGATCCAAGACAGCGGCGACGGTTTGCGTCTAGGGATGAGCCGTACCATGCTGATGCAAAACAACAAAACCTGGCTTGACTCTGACGCTTATCGCGATCCGTCACTTCCCCTAGATGCTGAAATTGGTACGGGGCACTTAAATGTATTCCGCGCTTATCAGCAGTTTAGTCCTGGACAGTGGAGTCCTGACGAACCAGTTCCGGCGATCGGTTGGGACTATCGCACGGTTGGGGACAGCTCAGACGCACCCGAATTTCAGGATTATGTGCTAGAGCAGCCGCTCCAGGGTGGCAGCTTTGTGTCAGCGACGCTGACCTGGGATCGTGAAGTGTCCTTGCAAGATGCAAATAGCAGTGAGGAATATAATCTGGGAGAACTGTTTGAAGATGCAGGCTTAAACAACCTGGATATTTACCTGATGCGTGCTGAAGATGATGATATTTCAGATAGTATCTGGTCATCTGT
The DNA here is from genome assembly GCF_014695875.1 of Leptolyngbya sp. FACHB-541. Lineage (NCBI taxonomy): Bacteria > Bacillati > Cyanobacteriota > Cyanophyceae > Leptolyngbyales > Leptolyngbyaceae > Leptolyngbya > Leptolyngbya sp. FACHB-541. The sequence goes on from NZ_JACJPC010000089.1 coordinate 23,267, forward strand.
AAGCGAGGTTGATAGTGTTGAGCACATCTTCCACGAAGTGCCCGAAACCGGACAGTACAAGATTCGTGTGGTATATCGCGATCGCGTCAACGCTCCCACTCAGGACTATGCGCTCGCCTGGTGGACAATGCCTGCCCAGTAGTTTCTCTTGAACAGACAGACCCGTACAAAACCTCGTACGGGCGTTCCGCGCAATGTCCTTAACCGATTTTAGGAACTGTTTTCAAACGTTGATATAGCCTTTGCGGCTACAGCCACATCTTATTCTGCAAAAGCGTGGAGCACTAATCAGCCCCACGTTTTTGCAGTGCTAGTGACTTAAGTTAGGACAAAAAAGGGAGGCAGGACTAAGTCCTGCCTCCCTTTTTTGTCCTAACCTGTATGGCTACACTTTATAACTGAGTAGCTCTAAGAACCCGTTTGGAAAGGATTCTAAAAGGCTGAACGATAACTTGACAAGTTGCTCAAGTGACACCTTCGGATCTACTGTTCCTCAACCGCTATTCGTTTTCGGTTGGAGGAACTGTAGAGTCATCTGGCTCGGCAGCTGGAGGGCGGTTATCGAGAGGTGCTCCACCAGGAGACATTGTTCCGCCAGGGGACTGCATCATTCCGCCACCTGATGGGTCACCAGGGCGCTCTTGCGTACCACCTTCCGAATCGTCTGAAGGAGCATTGCCAGGGTCAAAAGGTGGGTTTGTTGTGTCGGTGTTGGGGTCTGAAGGCGATTCGGGAATGCCATCGTTTGAGCTGTCAGATGGTGTGCCTAACCCATCAGACTCATCGCTAGGAGAAGTCTGCTGTGTACCGCCCTCTGAGTCATCAGAAGGTGCATTTCCTGGCTCAATAGGTGGATCAGACGTATCTGTGTTTGGATCTCCAGCGGAGCCTGATATACCACCACTTCCAGAGCCAGCGGTTCCTTCGCAACGGGAATTGAGTGGAAAGCGCTCACAAAGAATCTCGAAGCCTTCTGGAGAAAGCTCAAAATCATCTCCTGTAGATTCTGCTTGGGCCAGAATAGTGTTAGTAGAAGCATCGGAATTGACGTTGGATTGTGCTAGAGCAGGAAACCCAAAGAAAACACTAGTGCCCGCGATCGCGCCGAGGCTGATCAGCTGTTTAAGCGAAACGAGACGATTTTGGACGCTCATTAATCATTCCTCTCAGATAAGGTGCTAACTGCTCACTGTTGCTTAAAAAAGCAAGCATTTGAATCCATCGCTGGGTTTAATTTAGCGAGAGACTTTTTGCAACCTAAGATGCATTGCCTATCCAGTTGTTGTAGAAATGTGACACCAATACGATTGGATTGCCCCTGAGCAACTAAGTATACGAAGCAAGCTAGATATGTTTGAGGCTTTTCAGGTTGCTTATGTGTGCATCTATCCAAGGAGGAATTTTGAAGGAAAATAAGCAGATCAAATACTCAGAATTAGAAGTTCTAAAAGCAGTTATCCTAATTTTGAATCTTTGAAGATTCGGCTTTTATCTAAGCTTTTTTGGCGCGAGATTTGCGTCCTGTTCTTGATTTTGGTGGGGAAGTGTTGGAGTTAAGCGATGGGGTGGCGTGAGTTAGGCGGGCGTTCGCGGCTTGATTAAGCAGCGACTCAGCAAAGGCGATCGCCTCTTGAGCAGTCTGTCCACCTGCTAGTTGGGCCAATTCTTCGCGTCGCTGCTGGTCGTCGAGTGCAGCAACTCGGACAACCGTTCTGACGTCTTCGGTTTTACTTGTGTCAGCGGCGATCGCCTTGCCATTGCTGAAAATCTGGTCAATCACTTGCTTATTTACTCGGAAGTGAGCGTCTGCCATCGCCGCTACGATAGGCTGGTGAGTCACACAAAGCACCTGATGGTTTTGGCTAAGCTGGTGCAGCTTTTCGGCGATCGCCTGTGCCACCCGCCCGGAAACTCCTACATCAATTTCGTCAAACACCATTGTGCCGACCGAATCAATCTGAGAAAAGCAAGCTTTTAGCGCCAACAAAAATCGACTCATTTCCCCGCCTGAGGCAATTTCAGTTAACGGTTGCAGCGGTTCGCCAGGGTTGGGGCTAAACAGAAACGTAATCCGGTCAGCTCCGGTTGCACTAGGGGAAACCGCAGCAATGTTCACCTGAAACTGGACTTTGTCCATTGCTAGCGGCTTTAGTTGGCTGAGCAATAGCGTCTCTAGCTGTTGGGCGGTCGTTCGACGCGACTCAGTTAGGCGATCGCAAGCTTGCAGCAACTCTGCCTGACGGGTTTGATAGGTTTGCTCTAAAACTTCTGTAGACTGAGCGCCACCGTTTAATTCTGCCAGGTCAGTTTGGAGCTTTTGACTGTAGGCGATCGCTTCTCCCAAAGTTGGGCCATACTTACGGCAAATCTGCTTCAGCTCAATAATCCGTTGCTCAACAAATTGCAGCCGCTCCGGGTCAGTTTCTAGATCTTCCCCGTAAGTATTAATTTGCCGTCCGGCTTCCTCTACCTGCGCTAGCGCATCGGTCACCAAGTCTAGTACCGACTGTATCTCGGGGTCATAGCGCACCATGTCTGTGAGTAGCCCCTCGGCTTTGCCCAGTAGATCAGCACAGGCTTCTGACCCAGCGTCATTTTGATAGAGTGCCTGATATACCTGATAGCTTTGCTGCTGAAGCTCAACACTATGACTGAGTCGTTGGCGTTCTTGCTCTAAGTCAGTCAGTTCATTGGGGTCACTCAGGTTAGCCGCATTTAATTCCTTTGCCTGATACTCAAACAGGTCAAGCTGCTGAAGTCGCTGTTGCTCAAACTGACGACGTTTTTCGAGTGCTTGAAGTGCTTGCTGAGCTGCGACATAAGCAGTCGCTACAGTTTCTCGCTGTCGCATTAGGGTAGCACCGCCAAAAGCATCTAACCATTCCCGTTGGAGGCTAGACTGCCCCAGCAGCACGGTTTGCCCTTGGGCGGTGATTTCTACCAGGTGATCGCGCAGTGCTTCCATCTGCTGTTTGTTCACCAGCACCCCGTTTAAGCGAGAGCGACTGCGAACATTACCCCGGTTGACGGTCAGTTCTCGGCTACACACCAAGACTGTTTCATCCACCAATTCAATTTGCTGCTCTTTTAACCAGGCAGCTAGAGATGAACTGAGCTTGAAATTAGCTTCGATCAGGGCGCGATCGGCTCCAGTGCGGATTGCTCGGCCCGTCACCTTGCCACCTAAAGCCGCATCTAGAGCATCGAGAATGATTGATTTGCCTGCGCCCGTTTCTCCAGTTAAGACGTTCAATCCTGAACCGAATTTCAGATCCAGGCGGTCAACTAAAGCAAAATTTTCAATCTGAAGAGAGATCAGCATGAATCAAAATTGACCAGAGGGAAAGATGCCACAGGGCAAAGAATTGAGTGATCCTAAAGGGGCTAGGGCTTAGAAATTTGGAGGGGACTGATTTCTGGGATACGAGGTCTCAAGTTCTAAATCAGAGTTTTGGAACTAACCCCCAGTCCCTAACTCTCTATCTCTCGAATGATGTTTCTAAACGCTTGTACTTATCCTGTACTTATTCAGTTTAGTAGCAGTTTGCAGGACTGTAGGTGTTTCTAACGGCGATCCCGTTGAGGTATGGTCAGTCTTTCTAGCACAACCGAAAATTCCTGGAGGCACCGCTTTGATAATGTCTATTTGTTAAAAGAAGATGTAGTTCTTACTAAACCTGTTGTTACAATGCTTTACATGGGCTGTTCTGCCCTGACTCCTAGAAGCATGGATGCTAGACCGACCCCACGTGGCTTAGAGTCCAGACTGCTCACCCTTACCTTCTCTACACTATGCCTACCGTAGTCACTTCCACAGCCCAGGACGTAACCCAGCTAGAGGCGATCGCAATCGAAAATCATCCTGCACCCGAAGAGCATTTGAAATCCGTTCAGGTGAATGACCTGATGGATACAGATGCGGCTCTGCGATACGACCCAGTGGCGATCGCTGCCCACTACCGCACTCGTCCGTTTCAGGTATGGGCAAGGCTGGTTAGCATTATTTTGCCTTTCTTGGGGCTTGGTCTACGGCTATTTTGGGACAAGCGTTGGGGCACTGTTGGGCGCAATCAGTTTCGTCGAGCGGCTCGGTTGAGAGAAATTCTGACAAGCCTTGGTCCGGCTTACATCAAGGTGGGGCAGGCTCTGTCTACCCGTCCTGACTTGATTCCGCCGCTTTATATGGAGGAGTTGACAAAGCTACAGGATCAACTGCCACCCTTTCCTAATGAAGTGGCTTTCCGGTTTATTGAAGAAGAGTTGGGCGATCGCCCTGAGAATGTTTACGCTGAGCTTTCGCCAAATCCCATCGCGGCTGCCTCACTAGGACAAGTTTACAAAGGCAAGCTAAAAAGCGGTGAAACGGTAGCCGTCAAGGTACAGCGTCCTGGTCTGGCTCAGCGAATCACCTTAGACATATACATTCTTCGGCAGCTAGCGATCTGGGCAAGCAAGTCTGAGCAAGTCCGCAGCGACTTGGTTGGCATCATGGATGAATTTGGTGCCCGTATCTTTGAGGAGATGGACTACACCCAAGAAGGCAAAAACGCCGAAAAGTTTGCTCAGCTCTACGGACGTTTGCCCGACATCTATGTGCCTCGGATCTATTGGCAGTATACTCAGCGGCGCGTGCTGACGATGGAATGGATTACGGGCACAAAGCTTACCCGTCCCGATGTGTTGCTGAGTCAAGGAATTGATGCCAGATATTTAATTGAGGTTGGGGTTCAGTGTTCTCTACGGCAGTTGCTAGAGCATGGTTTCTTTCACGCTGATCCTCATCCTGGTAACCTGCTGGCAACTACCGATGGCAAGCTAGCCTACCTCGACTTTGGCATGATGAGTGAGGTCAAGCCTTATCAACGTTATGGACTGATTGAAGCCGTTGTACACCTGGTCAATCGAGACTATGAGGGGCTTGCTAAAGACTACGTTAAGCTAGATTTCCTCTCACCAGAAACTGACCTAACTCCGATTATTCCAGCGCTTGCCAACGTGTTTGATGGTGCTTTGGGTGCAAGTGTTGCAGAACTAAATTTCAAGAGCATGACCGATCAGCTCTCTGAAGTAATGTATGAGTTTCCCTTCCGGGTGCCTGCTTACTATGCCCTGATTATTCGATCGCTCGTCACCCTGGAAGGAATTGCGATCAATGTTGATCCAAACTTCAAGGTGTTGAGCAAGGCTTACCCCTATGTTGCCAAGCGGTTGCTCACTGACCCCTCTCCACAGCTTCGATCCTCTCTACGAGATTTGCTGTTCAAAGAGGGTAGCTTCCGCTGGAATCGGTTAGAAAACCTGCTTCGCAACGCTCGTGACAGTCAAGACTATGATTTTAATCAGGTGCTTGACCAGACACTAGACTTCCTGTTCTCAGAGCGAGGAGAGTTCATCCGCGAGCAGCTAGTCGGAGAAATCGTCAAGGGAATTGATGTGTTTGGGCGGAATACCGTCAGCAACCTTGCCTATAGCCTGCGTAAGCGCGTTGGGTTGAATGGGTCAAATGGGGCAAAACCAGCGATCGCCCCCAATGACCAAAAAAATCTGGAACATCTCACCCGCATTATCGACATTTTGCAGGAAACACCTGGGTTTGATCCGCTGCAACTGGTTAGCAAACTGCCTCGCCTGATTACAAAACCCGAAACTCAGCAGATGGGTCAACAAATTGCAGGGGGATTGGCTCAGCGTGCTGCTGCCCGTCTGATTCGGGAATTGTTGCTAACCGATGAGCCTGCTACTCAAAACGGCAACGGTCACCGGAATGGTAATGGAGCAAATCCTCAGCCCTCGCCTCGTCCAACCCTCTCTCTTCCCGCCTCAACGCGATAGCTCCCGAAGAGGGCGTGCACCACATAAACAATCAAATTTCTTGATTAATTCAAGCAGCCATAATTAAACACATCACTAAAGCTGGGAGAGCAACCTACAGGTTGCTCTCCCAGCTTTTATATCTGTCCTTCTACCTTGTGTAGGGAAACCGAGTTAAGTAAGTGTTGGAATCTTGATCAAAACTATTGGAATCTTGATTAAATCAGTTTAGATTAAGTAGCAAAATTGCAAGCAATTGTAAGCAATAAAATATCGCTTCAGCGATCGCACCAGTGAGTTTTAATTGGTTTACCCTGAAATATTAAGCAGCACTGCCTGAATTAGGGTGCGATACCCGTTCTCCAAATTCTCCTTGACCCCAAGCCACGAGTTAGAGCTATGAGTGAAGCAAATCTTCCATCTGATCCATCCCAAAAACAAACACCACCTCATTCAATCTGGGACAACTCGGCAAATGCAGATCAAATTAACACGGATGGAATTGCAGAAACTCAAGTTGAGGATTGGCAAGACTGGCAAACAGTCGATTTTCCTAATGCCGTGAGCGCAGATGCAATTGAGCGTCAGTCGATCTATTCGTCGGATGATGTACCGCCGCTCGATTGGCTCGCTCAGGCAACTCCAACTCCCAGTGCAGCTCAATTATGGTCAACTGGAGCGGGTAACTCGATCGAACCGCCTGAGATCGCCGACCTGATTGCTCTGATTCAAGAGCTAAACCAATGCAATGACGTTTTGCTCGATCGCGTATCACAGCTAGAAGAATCGCTGGAGCGCAGTCAAAAAGCTCAGTCCCAAGCAAATAGATCGTCTCAAGCCTCTGATGCCCATCAGACATCTAGCCAAATCACCCAAGAACTGATTGCCGCCCAAGCTGAAATCACCCAACTTTCTCAAGATTTAGAGTTTGCTCAGCAGACGAACCAGCGTCAGCAAATTTTGATCGAAACCCTGACTGGACAACTAGAGGGCAGCCAAGAACGGGTGGCTCAATTAGAGCGAGAGTGCGCTCTAACTCAGCAGCGCTATAGTGAGCAGTCTCATCAACTGACCCAGTCTGAAACTGCCTGTCGTGATTTGCATGCCCGCCTTCAACGCCAACAACAGTACACGCTCCAGTTCAAAGCAGCACTAGAGAAATGCTTGGAAGTGCCGCCTCCTAGCTATGAGGTAAAGGAACAAGCGGTGGAGGCGATCGCTCCCTCCGAGGACAAACACGACTCCTCTACACCTCAATCTTTTCTGCCTAAAGCAAAACGAATTCAGCCCTGGTCTGCTCAACCGCAATTTTTGGGCGATCTAAGCGATCTAAATGTAGGTGAACTGGAAAATCTAGATGAGACACAGATATCCCTACGGTCTCAGGTAGAGACACAGGATAGCCGCCAGTTTCATCCGCTTGCCGCCGCCGCATTAGACCTTCCCACAGTTTTGGCTTCCATTATTCATCCCGATTCGTCTGCATCAGATGAACCAGCCATTGAATTGCCGACCGAGCCGCCGTCTACAGCGAGTAACGCTGCTACCCCTGTCAACTTGCAGCCTCTCAGCTATGATTTGAAAAAATCTGCGGGTTGGTGGAATGAGGCAGCGTCCCAGCCGAGATCTGCTAACTTAGCGCCAAAATTACCCCAAGCAGACCAAACGCGCTCAGAGATTCAGCAGGTAGATTATCCAGCGACATCCTCAGAAGCCTCAATTTCAGCTCCAATTTCAGTAGAAGCGGTTGAGAACGAGCTGCACACAACCCCAACCTTTTCTGAAGAATCTGTACCGTCGCAATCAAGCGACGCTGAAGACGCACTTTGGCAAGACCTGGCTCGCCTGATCGATGTTTCAACGGATGACGTGGTGAAGGTCAGCGTATCGGACGATTTTGATTCCTTTGAGGCGATCGCCCCATCTTCAGAACCTCAGCCTGCTCCATCACTGAGCGATTTACCCGCAGAAACCCCTTCAAATCAGCCTCAATCAACATTGCTTGATGTAGAGCAACAAATTGCCGAGGGAATTTCGATTGCCAAACTGCTGCTTTCTTCTGCCCAAGCAACGGACTCCGAACAGCCCACACCTGCACCCGATACGTCTGACCCTAAAACCAGTGAATCGGAGCAAATGGTACCTGCTGCCTTCACCACCCATTCAAATTGGCCGTCACCAATCGTTTATCCCTTGCGAACATCTAAAAAGATTGAATCTTTAGCTGCGGTTAAACTACCAACGTTTCCCCGCTAAAACCTAAACTTATTGGTTTCCCTCTTGGGACGCGATTCAATCGCGTCCCAAGCTTTTGTGGTTGTCCAGAAATTCAGGAAGATGCACTGGTATAGAACCGTAGAGCAAACCGCCAGAATTGGCGTGAGGCAAAGAGGAGGGCGATCGCCAATCCAGCCGCACCCAATACCCACTCCACCTCGGACTGGTTGAGCAACGCCTCTGCAGGAACTGTTGTCAAAAAAGCAACCGGAATCACAAAGGTAAAGAAAACCCGATAGGCAACTGGATAAGCCACCATCGGAAATCTGCCTGCCTCCAGCAACCCACGCAGCACCTCGGTCACGTTATAAATCTTGACAAACCAAATACTCGTTGCACCCAGCATAAACCAGAGACTATAAAGGCTCAGAAAACCCAGCAGGATTGGGGCTACGCCTAGCAAATAGTTACTTCCGTCAAGCCCTAAACGCCCGCCCGCATAACCAATTAGAATCACGCCAAAAATCAAGTCCGGCAATCCCCAAGGGGAAACCGTGCGAGTAGACAGCCAGAACTGGGAGCTAATTGGCTTGAGCAACACAAAATCTAACGTTCCTTCCTGAACCTGCCGCACAATTTGATTTAGGTTGGGGGCTAAAAAAGTTGCCGCAAACCCTTGCAAGAGCGTGAACATGCCCAATACGATTAGCGCTTCTTCCCACGACCAACCTTCAAAGGTGTAGCCTGTTTGGTAGTAGAACAGAGATAGTGAAAACAGACTCCCCGTCAGACTAAACAAGCTAGTGAGTGCAGCAATTAGAAAATTGAGGCGGTATTCTAACTCGGCTGCGATCGCCGCTCCCCAAAATAGCCGTAGTACCCGCATGTATTGCTGAATAGACATAGTAATATTTACGGACACTCTCACCCTTACGACGAATTTTCACAATTCTATAGTTGTGTTTACAATCGATTCTATTGACAAAAAAATTAAGATTGCGGGCAGACTATAAACTGATTGCAAGCTCTCAAAGTGATCTACTTACCTCACATATTCACAACCATCCTCTAATCGTTCTTTTAACTCACCCAGCTATGGATTTTGCAAAAATTTTAGCAACGACGGATTTTACAACTGTTTTGGGACTCGTGGCAGGAGCTTTGACTACCATCGCCTACCTGCCCCAGTTAATCAAAACTTGGAAGTCAAAATCGGCCGAAGACCTCTCCTGGAGCATGTTAATTACGCTCTGTGTCGGCATTGTCCTTTGGCTAATCTATGGAACTTACGTTCATGATTTGCCCGTAATCTTGGCGAACATCGTAACTCTAGTCTTATCCTCAATCATTTTGATACTGAAGCTGCGGTACAGCCGAGTTAAGAAAACAACCGTTAAGCTATAGATATTTTAGACAATTTATACACCGAGGAGAAATTTGGGCTTGACGCTAAACTTCCAAGTCCAAGTTTTTTCTTTAATCAAGCAGCCAAGCTTTAGTATCCTGATATTAAAGCTACAAGCCCCCATCGTGCTTGAGATATGAACTATTTGATCGCCGTTCTACCAGACCGCATTCAGGCAGAAGAAGCCTACTCCGCCCTTGAAAGAGAAGGATTACCTATGGAGAAAGTCAGCATTTTGGGCAAGGGCTACAAAACTGCTGACGAGTATGGCTTAATTGACCCCAAGCAGCAAGCTCAAAAACAAGCAACGCTGATGTCTTACTGGCTGGTGCCATTTGGCTTCATCTCAGGCTTTGTCTTCAACTCACTGACTGGGATTGAGCTGTTCAACTGGGCAGGTTCTCTAGGCAACCACGTTATAGGTGGTGTTTTTGGGGCGATCGCAGGTGCAATGGGCAGCTATTTCATAGGCGGTGGCGCAGGGCTCGCTTTTGGTAGCGGCGACGCACTTCCCTACCGTAATCGCCTCAAAGAAGGCAAATACTTGGTTGTGGTCAACGGTTCGCCTAACATCACGAACCAGGCTACCCGCATCCTCAAACAGTTCGATCCCGAGAACATCCAGGGCTACGTTGATCCCACCGCCTAGCCCCTAATTTCTAGTCCCTAATTTCTAGTCCCCCTTTCCCTCATGTCCGAACTTCCCAACAACCTTGATGACGCGATCGCTCAAGCGCAGCAAGCGACTCAAGCAGCGATTGCTGCTGGTCGTACTCGGCTTCAGGTAGAACTAGCCTTCCCAGAACTCAAAATTATGCCTGTTGCCGAGAAATTTATTCCGGCTTTTGAGGATTTGGGCAGTCAACTGCGGGTATTTTTTCCAGATGCCGGATCAGCGGCTCTAGCACGGCGAGATTGGGGCGAAAAGCCCTACTCAATTCGGGCAATGGGAGAAATGAGGGCTGAAATTCAGCCAGAAGACAAGCTATTTGTTTTTGTAGAACCTTCCGCTGTAGAAATCGCACAAGTCGAAAAACTGTGTGAAACAGCGTTGGACCGTCCCGTTGTTTTGCTCAATCCCCGTCTGGAAGACATTGCCACAATTGGGATTGGCTATGCTGGACGACAGCTTCGCGATCGCTTGCTCAGCACCTTTGAGTCTTGCTACTACCTCAAACCCCTAGAGGGTGCCGCCCTGTTGCGCTCTTTCCCTGATCCCTGGCAAGTTTGGATAGAAAAAGATACAGGATATCAGTTGATTGCAGAGGAACCACAGAAACCTGTGGGAGAAGCTCTAGATGAAATCTTTGCAAGAGCAACAGGGCAACCAACTGCTCAACAAACTTCCCGAAAAGGGCTGTTGTCTGGTTTACAGCAGTTTTTACGAGCTTTAAGCCAATGAAGATTGAGTGTAGGTATCATATTTAACACTCTAATCGTGATAGTTGTTGATTCTGTTGGGCATAATTGAATAAATGGGGCTTTATCCAGCATTCCTTTTTCCCGGCAAAAACAACGACTGTGAACAATCAAAACTGATTTCCTGAAATTCTCTCGGAAGCGCGTAATTTTTTATAGAGCCGTCGCACTGAGAAGCTGGTTCTGGGTTTCAGAGTGGGTTCATGGCCCTTGGCCCCGTGATCCTATCTAGTGTTTTTAGTAGAAGGACTGATTGAGCGTGGTTAGTGGTCGTCGCATTTTTATTGGTGATGTACATGGTCACTACGATGGCTTGATGAGACTGTTGGAGGCGATCGCTCCAAGCTCAGCAGACCAAGTCTATTTTCTAGGCGACCTGATTGACCGAGGTCCAAAAAGTGCTCAGGTAGTCAGTTTTGTCAGGCAAAATGGTTATACTTGCCTGCTTGGAAACCATGAACAGCTTTTGGTTGACTCTTTCCCTCAAGGCAAAGTTTGTCCCAATGCGCTTCAAGCATGGCTCTACAGCGGCGGACAGACAACAATCTCTAGCTACAAGCAACCCGAAGCACTGCTTGAACATTTAGACTGGATTCGTCAACTGCCAACCCATCTAGACTTGGGAGACGTTTGGCTGGTTCATGCGGGAGTACATCCGGGCGTGCCACTGGTTGACCAGACCGTGCAGGACTACTGCTGGATTCGGGAAGAGTTTCACAGCATTCAAAAACCCTACTTTCCAGACAAGCTGATTGTTACAGGGCACACGATTACCTTTACGTTGCCGAACGTAACTCCTGGCGCGCTAGCGCAGGGGCGAGGCTGGTTAGACATCGACACGGGCGCGTATCATCCCAAAAGCGGTTGGTTGACTGGAGTGGATATGACCAACCAGCGGGTTTATCAGGTGAACGTATTTCAAGGGGCAAAACGGGCACTGCCGCTAGCAGAAGCCGTTGTCCAGATCGAGCCGGAGCAAATTCTTGCTCGTCGCCGTCAGTTATTGCAGCTATAGTACCGATGTTGTGCTGGCTGGCGAATCAGAGTAATGCCTTTCGACCCTAGAAGATGCTCTTATACTGTTTCTACAAAAACAAGCTACAGAATGGAAGGGCACCCCGCTAAGCGGGGTGCCCTTCCATTCTGTAGCTCTAATTTTTGGAAGTGGTATTAAAAGGGAAGCTCATCGTCTTCAGCATCCAGGTCGTTTTCATTGATTCCGGCTCCATCGCCATCGGTCGAGAAAACTTCGGAGCTTTGAGGTAGCTCAATATCGCCCTCTAAGCTAACAACTTGCCCATTAAAAAAGTTGGCTAGACTTTTAGCTGCCTCCGTCACTTTATCCTCTGCTTCCCAGGCAGGTAGAGACAGTCCGACATCAGGCGCATCAACCGAAAATTTTGCTAGTGGCAGATTTAAGGGCTGTTCGAGCGGTTGGACATGTCCATTTTTTGATGGGTAAGTTTGCCCGTTGGTAGGCTCCTTCTGGATGAAACTGGGTTTGGCAGGAGCAGGAGTTGAGGATGGGGGGCTGAAAGCTGCTGGATGGTTTGTGTCTGTATGATTGGCTAGGTTTGAGGGGAGGGGGTGTGAAGCAGAAGAAATTCCTTTCGCGGAGTCTGTATTACCCAATTGCGGTGGCGGCGAACCTGTAGCATCGATTCTGACAACAACTGGATGATTGCAGGCTTTCTGGAAAGCAGCTTCAACTCTAGATGCTCTCTCTTTGACGGTCGGATGCCACTTGGCGCTAATTGCAATCTGGGCAACCTGACCATCGAAGCTAACCAAGTTACCCTGTTGGCGTAAGAGCATCTGAGTTGAGGGCGGCTGCAAGTAGGACAAAACTTCTTGCCAAAGCTGGTTGAGATCTGTTTGCTCAGTAGAGCTAGTGGTAGGTTGAGAAACTATCGGGTCAGTTTCAGGCTCTTCAGAAATTTCTTCTGTGAGGGGTTCAATGTCTTTGACGGGTGAGGCAGCAATTTCTGCGGGTTGATGCACTGCTTCACCAGTTTCTTGGGGAGGAATAGCTGCTGTTTCCTGCGCTGCAACTTGTTCCGGTTTAGCAAGATCGGGTTTGACGGGAGTAGGAATAGCGGCAGGATTGGGTGTTTGAGCGACAGGGGCTGTGGATGGCGATCGCCCCCTGTTAACTGGTTGAACTGCTGTACTCCGCTGCTGGACGGGTGCAGCTTGACTGGCGATCGCAGAAGGCAACAGCCCCATCAAAATCACCTCTAGCCAAAGCCGAGGCTGAGTTGTGTTTTTGACCTGTACCTCAGCGGCCCGAAGATGCTGCTGCCCCATCAGGATGATCGTCAGCTCCAGATCCTGCACGAATTCTCGTAGCTCAGCCCAGGTTGGCGGTGTAATGGCAACCAGATCGTTGCGATTGGGGGCAGTTTTGGCAATCAGCAAATCTCGATAAAAGCTAGCGAGGTTTTGCAGTACGATCAGCGGCTCCCGACCTCGATCCATCAGGTGACGCGCTTGGTCTAGCAGCGTCGCAGGATCATCCTGGGCGATCGCCCGCACCAGCTCTAGTAAATCTCGTTCTGGCACTGCGCCTACCAGTTCCCAAACCCGCTCAACTGTGATTTCGCCTTCCAGTAAGCTCAACTGATCGAGCAAGCTTTCGGCATCTCGCAGTCCGCCTTGAGAGATTTGGGCGACTAGTTGCACGGCATCAGGGGCGATGTTGATCTGTTCCTTAGACGCAATTACGCCTAAGTGCTCCACCATTGCCTCTAGCGGAATCCGGCGAAAATCGAACCGCTGGCACCGAGAAATGATTGTTGGCAGCACCCGCTGTGGATCGGTCGTTGCTAGCACAAATACAACCCGATCGGGCGGTTCTTCCAGGGTTTTGAGTAAAGCGTTAAACGCCGCTGTGCTGAGCATGTGGCACTCATCGATGACGTAGACCTTAAAGCGACACTGAACTGGAGCAAACTGGGCACGTTCGATCAGTTCACGGATGTTGTCTACGCCTGTGTTGCTAGCTGCGTCGATTTCGATCACATCTAAAGCTGAACCTTTGGCGATCGCCCGGCACACATCACACACGCCACAGGGTTTGGCCGTAGGCACATCACTTTTGATGCAGTTCAGTGATTTTGCCAAAATTCGGGCGCTGGACGTTTTTCCCGTTCCTCTAGGTCCAGTAAATAGGTATGCAGGGGCAATTCGCTGTTGCTGAAGGGCATTGCTAAGCGTGGTGGCGATCGCCCCCTGTCCTACCAGTTCTGCAAACGTCTGCGGACGATATTTGTGATGAAGCGGTTCGTAGGACATAGAGCGTTTGTAAGTTCCCATCCTTTAGGGTAAGCGATCGCCAAGACGAACATATGAACTATTTTCTCGTACAATTTTGTGAATTCACGCCACCCTAATTCACTTCGCTAAGATACAAGCAGCCAGCTTTGGAGCGATCGCCTTCCTCTCCCTGCTTGCTCCCTGTCCTCAGTCAAACCTGGATTCTAGCCTTCCTAAAATAGAAGCAAGCATACGCTTGAGCCTGACAGAATTGCTGCTCTGCTGTTCTCAACCGAAACCTATAGATGTTAGAACTTAACCGACCTGACCGAAAGCAAGAACGTTTTTATAATGGCGTTTTTGCGCTGATTCTGATCAATCTAATCCTGTTTGTGCTGGATCAGGCTTTACCGCTCCAGTTTCTTTATCTAAACCATGCTCGCCCTGTTTGGTATCAGTTTTTTACGTCCATGTTCCTTCACGCAAATTGGGCGCACCTTTCAGGCAACCTGTTTTTTCTCTACATTTTTGGCAAGCTAGTTGAGGAAGAAGAAGGGATTTTAGGTGTTGTTGCAAGCTATCTCGTTACAGGGCTGGGTGCAAACCTGTTGAGTGTGCTGTTGCAGCCTGGAGCAACTCTTTCTTTGGGGGCTTCTGGCGCAGTATTTGGCTTGTTTGTGGTCAGTGTTCTGATTAAGCTGAGCTGGAGCTGGCGCAAAATTCTAGAAGTTCTGATTTTGGGGCAGTTTGTGATTCAGCAGGTGGTGACTGAATTGCAGCAGGTTGGGCTGCAAGATGGAGTTAATCGGATTGCTCACATTGGTGGGGCATTGGCGGGGGTTGCACTGATTATGGGACTGAGGCGACTGACGCACGATAAAAAAATTGATTCTCAATTGTAGGGTAAGTGCAGGAGCAATCTCCCCTTCTGCTTTCCAGCAAACTTAATCAGATCTCCCAGCACCTTAGCTGATAGTCCTGCCCTTCTACCGCAAGGGCTGCTTTGTAGCTAGCCGAAAGATCGAGTAGCTGTAACGACCAGAGGTTTGCTGTTTCAGAACTGCCTAAAACCCTCTGCAGTTGAACCCTTGGAGTTAGGGCAAATTCGATTTGATCCATAGGTTGGCTCAAACCGCTGCCGATCGCCTTTAAATAAGCCTCTTTACAAGTCCAATAGGTCAAAAAAGTTTCTTCAGGGCTGTTTGAATCGGTGAGTGAATTTTGTTCTTGAAGGGAAAGGCAACGTTCTGCAAGCTGATGAACTTTGGGCAGCGGGCGAATTTGCTCAACATCAACCCCGATTTGGCGATCGCGTGTTACTCCGCACAATACGAGTTCCCCAGAATGCGCCAGGTTAAATTGCAGTCCGGTGTTGGTAAGAGAACCTGCTAATGATGGTTTTCCGTGAATTCCATAGCAAAACTGAATTTGTTCAGCGGGAGTATTCAAATAACGGCTCAAGATTTGCCGCAATCGTCCTCGGCTAATGGTGAAGCGGTGGCGATCGCGCTCAAAGTGGAAGCGATCGGCTCTTGCTTGCTCGTCGGCAGAGAGAATTTGTCGAAGTTGGGGAACGTGGGCGATCGCCTGATCAACCCAGGTTAGCCAAAGGTGAACCTGATCTTTGTCTAGGACCGGGTGAAGCGGGGGAGAACCCCAACCAGAGCTAATAGAATGCCTCATCATCACAATGTGAAAGCAGATAAGCCCGTAGCTCAGCAAGGTTCATCTTAAAGTCTGGTTTCATCTTCTGTCGGTTCATCGCTAGCTAGTGGAGGCTGAGGCAATTCGTCGGAAACGGCTTCTGCAATTGCGAGTTGGCGAGCTTGCTTGCGCTGGTGCAACTTTAGAAGGATTTCAGCGTGCTTTTCACGGGTAATTGGATAAAAGTAAGCCAAAATCACGCCTAAAATCAGTGACACGGTAGGCAATGGCCCGATCGCCACGCGAATGGCCAACAGCGCAGACTCAGGTTGCACCGGAAGCGGCTCTCCAGGAGTGGCTTCGATGAAGCCTGATTGCTCCAGTGCGATACCCACCAGAGCCAGTCCGACTGCTAGTCCAATTTTTTGCAGCAGGGTCATAAACGCGTAGAAAACACCTTCTCGCCGCTGCCCGGTTTCTAACTCGTCTAGCTCGATCACGTCAGGCAACATCGCCCAAGGCACTAGATAAGCGGTAGCAACTCCAAAACTGGCAGCAAAACAAAGTAAATACATCAGCCCAACCTGACCAGGCTGCACAAAGAATAGACCTGCCTGAACAATAATCCACAAGCCCATACCCATGAAATAGAGCGATCGCTTACCAACCCGCTTGCTAATGGCGTTGCAAACAAACAGCATGATAATTGCCGTTCCCTGGACGGCCGCTGCTACCAAAAAATAAGAGTCCAGCCCCATCCAGCTCACAACAAAGTAGGGAATGATTGCAGCCGTAAACTGGAGTGCCAGCCAGGAGAACAGATAAATACCAATCACATAGAGAAAAGGACGATTGCTTAGGGCAACTTTGAATTGTTCTAAAATTGGCATCGATTCTGCATCGTTTTCTGGCTGCAAGCTGGCTTGCTGCATGTTTTGCCGCGTTCTGCCAATGGTGCCCCAAATACACCAATACAGTGTCAAGATCGACAGGACGGCGCACACAATTCCCGTGACCCAATATTGTTGTCTGGCATTGGAGAAAACTTCCCCCATCACGAAGCCCAAAACCAGGGCTAAGACTGCACCACCCAGTGAAAAGGCAAGCCTAAAGCTGTTTAAGCTGGTGCGCTCGTCATAGTCTTGGGTTAGCTCCGCAGTCAGAGCAGAGTAAGGTACATTGACCACGGTGTAAGCTGCGTTAAAAAGAATGCCAACCAGGACGTAATACCAAAACTTGAGTGTGATATTAAAATCTGGCACTAGCCACATTAGGCAAAAGCTCAACCCCATTGGAATGGTGCCATACAACATCCAGGGATGACGACGGCCCCAGCGAGGAGAATGGGTGCGATCGCTCAACACCCCCACCGCAGGATCATTAAATGCATCCCACACTTTGCCAATCAGCAATACTTGCCCTGCCAAAGCTGGATTTAACCCAGCAACATTAGTGAGAAAAATCAGCAGCGACCAGGCCTGTAAGTTTGCAGTGATGCCTCCACTCATATCTCCAGCGCCGTAAGATAGCTTGGTGAAAAGGTTGAGCTTTTGAGATGGTTGAGTGTCAGCAGGTGCAGATTGAGTCATGTCGAATTTAAGGCAGGCTGAACGATAGGGAACTTAGGCAAGCGTTTCCTCTGGCAAACCTATAACAGCAGGTTAGGGGAGGTATAGCAACAGCGCGCTGATACAAGTGCCAGTATTGCGTCTGGTTACATGTCAAAACAGTTACCTTGTGCCATCATCTCAGGGTGTCATGATTTTGTGGAATTTTGAAGTTTGATTTTTGAAAGTTGTACGGTGAAGGGGACACAACCTTTCAAAAATTAAACAAGTTTCCTATATGATGCTTCTCATCTTTGCAATCTGAATTGAGCCTGTCATGCCAGACCTTCACGTTTCCTGGGCAGATTACTACCAAAAAATTGAGCAACTCGCGGTCAAAATTCACCAGTCCGGTTGGAATTTCAACCAAATTATTTGTCTCGCTAAAGGTGGACTACGAGTTGGAGACGTTTTGTCTCGCATCTATGACAAACCCCTGGCAATTCTGGCAACTTCCTCCTATGGTGGTCCCAATAATCAAGTACGAGGCTCAGTCACCTTTTCTCGCGACTTAACGATGACAACCGCCAATCTAGGCAGCCATGTTCTGCTGGTTGATGATTTAGTCGATTCAGGTGTGACTTTAAAGCGCACTCTGACTTGGCTCGATCGCCACTACGGGTTTTACACCGACGAAGTGCGAACTGCCGTGTTGTGGTACAAAGAATGCTCGGTCATTGCTCCTGACTACTACGTTGACTATTTGTCTGACAATCCCTGGATTCACCAGCCGTTTGAGGGGTATGAAAAAATTAGCCCAGCAGAACTGGCTGCGTCTTTTGAAGCGGAATCTTAACTGTGAAAGTCGTGCCTTCCCCAAGCTGGCTGGTAAAGCTGATCTCCCCCTGATGGCGCAGCACACACTGCTGGGCGATCGCCAGTCCCAGTCCTGTTCCTTGAACGGCCTCGACATTGCCAGCCCGGTGAAATAGCTTAAACAAATGAGGCTGATCTTCAGGAGGGATACCAATTCCGCGATCGCGCACCGTGAAGGTAGCTATCTGCTTGTGGCAAACTAGCTCAAAATCAATGGTTTGTCCGGTTTTAGAGTACTTCAGAGCATTTGAGAGGAGATTGATCAGAATAAAGCGTAAAAGCTTTTTGTCTACACACGCTGGTTCGCCATTCATTTGACTGGTGAATGTGATGACCGGACTGCTGCCTTCTTCTGGCTGCATCTCTGCTGTAATCTCACGACAAAACTGCTCTAGATCCAGTGAAATTGGATTGAACTCCAACTGTCCAGCTTCTGCCTGATTGGCAACCAAAACATCCTCAAGCAACTGCGTCATATTCTGAATTGCAGTCTGCATTCGGCAAAAATATTGCTGCTTTTTCTCTTCGGTTATTTTTTGCCCATAGTGTTCTAGCAACTCCGTAGAAGTTTTGATTACAGTCAACGGAGTTCGCAGTTCATGGGAAACCATCGCGACAAAGCGAGATTTGAGTTCACTCAGTTCTTTCTCCACCTGTAGAGCATGACGCATTTCATTTTCTACCAGTTTGCCTTCACGAATTAACTGCTCACGGGTACGGATGCTGGTAATCATCAGGTCAAATACCTTAGCAAGAATGTCCATCTCATCTGGGAAGCGGCTTTGCCGAGAATAGGACAGTCCCTGCTCATAGTTTCCTGCACCGATGAATTCGGCTGATTCAGTGAGCTTCGTCAAATGTTTCGTCAACTCGCCCGACAAAATGTAGACCAGCACGAAGATGATGCCATAGGTGGGAATGAAGGAGATTAAGAACTGGTGGCGAATTGCTTGTTGAACTTTACGCACCTCATCAAAACGAAAATCAACTCCCAAAGCGCCAACCTTTTCACCTTGTAAATTAGTAATGGGTGCGACTCCAGAAATCCAGGTTCCCCATTGATCGGTGAAGGATTCGGTGCTGATCGTCTGACTGGATAGCCCCTGGTAAAGAATTGAGCCTTCGGTTGACCCTTCCTCTGCTTCAACGTCGTAATACTGAAGGAATTTTGCTCCGTCGATCCTATGGTTAATGGCACTGCCGCTACCGATAAAAAAGATTGCCCCTGGTTCTGGTGCGGCTACATAGGTGTAGGTAAAGGCTCTTGGTTCAATGCTCTCTACGGTTGCCAACCACCTGACATGTTGCCAATAACGTAAGTCATTGCTGTAGCCATCTTCTCTACGTTTTCCTTCCCGGTACAAAGATAAGAATGTGTCGCCATTGACCTGGTTAGCCGCAGCCGTTAGGGTACTAGCCAAATCATCCTTGATATGGGAGATGGCTTGCTCTGTTGCAAGGCTATAGGCCCGATAGAAAACCCCTGCCCAGACAGTCGCAAACGCCAAACTGCACCCCACTAACAATTTTGTTCGTAGGCTAATAAATTTTGGTTTTTTAGGAGTGGGTGTAACAGTAACAGTGTGAGGCTGACGACCAAACCACTGAAGAGGTGACATATTTGGCCTTGACATGATGAGAAAAGTCGATCCGTTTGATAGAACTTTTTGAATGGAAATGAACAGCTTTCAATTGGGTGATGGTTTTGCCGCTGCTCGTCTCACTCCACACGAGGTTGAATCGGTCTAGCTTCAAGCTCTAGAGTTGCTGGCTGTATCTGTTTATTATTCCCTCTGCTTTTCTGCTCGCTGGTCAAAGGGATTGAGAGTTCTCAAAAATTTTAAAGAAATTTCAAGACAATCTCTAAAGCTCAGCTATGTTAAGCAATCAGTCAGTAATGTCAGGAAAACGATGAAGAAGCCATGAAGAGTATAGGAAGGAGAGCGATCGCCTATGGAAATTCTCTAACATGGCTGGAACAACTCCGTAGTCTTCTTTGTCAACCTATAAGCAGATTCATGAAGCTTGCATAAAATAGTTGATATACTGTGTGGAATTACGCTGTAGTAATTAGGACATCTGCATCCTTTGACCACTTAAAGTACGTAATTGCTTGAGATGCCCCTCTAACATCCAGCAAGTACGAGTATCAGCAAATACAAGGACAGATGGCTTGGTACGTTTCACCCTCCTTGAACTATCGGTTGACTGTTTCGATACCTTCCTCACACCTTTTACAGTGATTTCTGGAGCTGAGCATGCAAGACAAGAGCGATCGTTACCGGGTTAAAACGGTGCCAACGCTCACTGGTACGAAGCGAATAGGCAGTTATCTAGTCGATGCGGGTTTGTTGACCGCTGGTCAAATCGAAGTCGCTCTCAACGACCAAAAGGTAACTGGGATGCGGTTTGGTGAAATTTTGGCCGCGCGTGGCTGGGTCAAACAGCAAACCGTTGACTATCTGATGGAAAAAATTGTGGTGCCAGAGCGCCATTCCTTTAAGCAACGGGTAGGTCAGTCAAAATCTAGAACTGATGGGCTGAGCGCAAACCAACCTTCCAAGGCAGCCGGGGATGAAATTTCTTTGCCACCTCGCCTTTCTGTACCGGGTCGTCAGTCTAGCTCCACCGAAGGGCAGTCTTCTGTCCGCAAAGATTTGCCGATCTCTAAGCCTCTACCCTCAGTGGGGACTTCTGATGGAGATGTGAATTGGGTCGGATAGGTAATTTAATTTTTGATGAAGCTAAAAAATCCGAAAAGGAGTGCAGCATTGTTTGTCCTCCTTTTTTGTTAGACCTTCTGCACGAATGGAGGCGCGCCTTCATTCATGCTTCAAGAAAGGACTCATGCAGAGAGTCTATTGAGTTTGAGTCAGTTTGAGAAGAGCCATAACCAAATGGGGAGTGTTAGCAGTAAGCCCAGTGAGCCGACGGCTAATGCTGTTACCGTTAACTCTCGGTCAAGATTGTAGGCTTCAGCAATCACTAGAGTTGCGAAGGCTGGAGGCATGGACATTTGTAGGACGATCGCCAATTGAGGTGGTCCTGTTACCCCAAAGTATGACAGCCCAAACCCGACCATTAAGGGGACAAGCAGCATTTTGATGCCCAAGCTGATCGAGGCGGGTTTGACGCTTTGCCATGAGGTGAGTTGGCTCAGTCGCATTCCTAACAACAGTAAAGACAGAGCAATGACCGCCCAACCGCAGCCCTTTAATGCCTGCTCTGCTAGCTCTGGTAATGGAATAGTGCGGAACCCCAAACCCAACCAAAAACTCCATAAAGCAGGGTTCTTCAATAGGGCTTCAATCAGTAGTCGTTGCCCCTGTCCGCCCATACCAAATCGGGCTGCTAGCGCAACCCCTAACCCATAAGCTCCCAATGTACTGCCGAGGGTGTCATAGAAAATCGCCCAAGCAAAATACTGCGGTCCAACTAGTGCTAGCGAAACGGGATAGCCCAGGTATCCTGTATTGCCTACCATTGCTGCTAATAAAAAGCTGCCTTGAGTAGGTTTGCTCCAGTTTGCTTGGGGCGATCGCCTCTTGCTCTGTGCAGAATTTCTCTGTGTAAAATTTCTCAGTGCAGAATCTGCCTGACTGCCGCTGTGCCGAGTTTGCTGTTGCTGCCAGTGTTTCCAGTGCGATCGCCCTTGTATCCAAATCCAGGCTAGTCCTCCTCCTAACAGCATCGCTGTCCAGGCAGCAATGGGAGCTAGCCAAACCGACTCAGACAAATCTGTCTGACGTAGAAAAGATACAATGCTAAGCGGCACTCCAACCCAAAACAGGAACTTGCCGAGAAATAGGGGAACGGCTTTAGGCAGCTTGTACCCCAACAGGACACCCAGACCAATCCACCCGATTAGGGGAACATAGAGTTTTAACAGACTTATTTCCAGACCCGGCATATTTATCAGAAGTTAAATTAGGTTGGGGGTGCCTCAGTTTACAATCGCTTCTACAATCACTAATGTGAGGACTTCTAAGTATGGGAGTTGGTCTGTGAATAATGCGGGTTCGCCCAGAAAGCCTCCAGGGCTATCGGCTCATGGAGATGATATTCCTGAAGCATTGCGCGAAACTCCTGCTCTTAAGCCTAAGCCGACTCGTTCTGGCTGGCGGCTGTTTTGGTGGGGATTTATGGGGTTTGCGATCGCCCTCATTGCAGGTGGTCTGGCGGCCTGGCTGACTCAGTCGATCAGCCCTGGTTCCCTCACTGGTGGTGCAGCTATTCCTCTACAAGCTGGGCTCCAGACAGCTCTGGCTCCCGCTGGCACTCAGTCTTCTGATTTGCTGCTGGGGCACCTCCCCTATGAGGAAGCACCCGAAACAGAACTAGCACCCATCACTACAGATGGCAGCATCCGTTTGCGGCAAGCGGCGGCGGAGCGGTTTACTGAAATGAGTAATGCAGCTCGTGCCGATGGAGTTGACCTGGTTACCATCTCTGGTTTTCGTACCGTTGAAGAACAGCAATATCTGTTTTTTGGCATCCAGGCTGAACAAGGGCAGGCTTCAACCGAGCGAGCTGAGGTCAGCGCCCCACCAGGTTACAGTGAACACCATACAGGTTACGCGGTTGACGTAGCAGATTCCTCTCAACCAGAGACAGATTTAGAGATCAGTTTTGAAAATACACCCGCCTTTAAGTGGCTCAAGGAAAACGCTGCTTACTTCAATTTCGAGCTATCTTTCCCTGAAAATAATCCTCAAGGGGTTAGCTACGAACCTTGGCATTGGCGCTTTGTGGGCGATCGCGACAGCCTCGAAACCTTCTACAAAGCCCGTACCCCGACTGCCAGATTGGGAAGCTAACCGATGAGTCAAACTGCTCTAAATCTAATTGCAATCACAATTTTTACCCTGGTGATGTCAAGTTTGCTAGGACCACTGGTGAACTTATCACCCGTGGTGCCTGCGATCGCTGTTTTTGGGCTATTAGGGGCAGCAACGCTGGACACACTGAGTTGGCAGGGGCGTGGGGGTACGCTGCTGCTAGATTGGCTGGCTCGCTTTTCACCCCAACACCGAGAGCGGGTCATTCATCATGAAGCTGGGCATTTTCTGGTGGCTCATCTTCTAGGAATTCCAATCACGGGCTACACCTTAAGCGCCTGGGAAGCTTTTCGACAGGGACAACCGGGTCTAGGCGGTGTGAGTTTTGACAGCCAGGAACTCAATGCAGAATTGGAAAAGGGCATACTTTCTGCTCAGTTAGTAGATCGCTATTGTACGGTTTGGATGGCAGGAGCGGCGGCTGAGAAGCTAGTTTATGGGAATGCCGAGGGAGGCGCTGACGATCGCCAAAAACTACGCATCCTCTGGACACAGCTTAAGCAACCCCTGAGCGAATGTGAAACCAAGCAGCGCTGGGCATCTTTGCAAGCACGATCGCTACTAGAAGTCCACCGCTCTGCCTATGAAGAACTAGTGATTGCGATGACTCAGGCTGAACCCGTGAGTAAATGCTACGAGGTAATTGAGCAAGTAGCCATCAAGTAAAAGCATCGTTCTAGATGTCCCTACGTGAATGGGGGCACGGCGAAGCCGTGCCCCCATTCGCTTCAAAAATGACCCAATTTAGTTGAATAGGTCTAAGTCCAGTGCTTTAGAGCCACCTTTTTCGAGCTGTACAAGAATACTGCTGAGTTGATACCACACCAAAAGGCTGATGAAAGCGGTAAGGGGAAGAGCGATCGCATACGCTAACCAAGTAGGGAAGCCAAAAATCTCCAGCCCCGATGAGAGAAACACACAGGCTCCGATGCCAATTCCGACAAAGGGCACAAGCAGTTGAATTCCCTGTAAATTTGCTAAAGTACGAGTCGAGCGATTTCGTGACCACTCCTGGACTGCCTGCTCAAGCGTCGTCTTAAAGGCGATTCCAGAGGCGATTCCAGCTAGAAGACCGGCAAATAGCAGGAAATAAGGCGGAGAATAATAGTATAAGGGTACGGGCACGGGGTAGATCCTTAAAAATGCGAGTAGTTTGTCTACTTAATGATTTGCCCTGTTCTGAAATCCTGAGAAGGCTGCAAAGGTTGGAAGTAGAGCAACTTCCTCAGTAGATAGTCCGGTCAGTGCTCCTAAGGCTGCGTTTAATAAACGCGAGGGCTTAAAGTCTGGTTTGATCAAATTCCACAGCCGTCGTACTTCGTCGGTGTGCAGGCGATCGTCTTCAACTAATGCCAAGACAAGTTGCCGCCTCAAAAATTGACCTTCATCAGACAACAGGTATTGTAAACCTAATTGAGCCGTTGGCAATATGTCGAAGTTTTGGTCAGAACGGGCGATCGCAATCAGATCCTCTAGGCGCTCCCACTGGAACTTGCCATTCTTAAACAAGATCTCAATCAGCCTGCGCCGTAGTTCAGGCGATTCACCGGTGAGTAGCCGTCGAGCCACATAGGGGTAGGCAACCTCAACAATTTTGAAATTGGGGTTAAGGCTAAGCGCCAGACCTTCCTGAGTTACCAAAGAGCGGATAATCAGCGCAAACTTAGCAGGTACCCGAAACGGGTATTCATACATCAGTTCAGAAAACTGATCAGTAATAGTTTTGAAGTTAAAACTGCCAACGCTTTCCCCAATTGCCTTACCCAAGACCATTTCTAGAGCTGGGACAATTTCCCAAATGTTGGTTTGCGGTGTAAGGAAACCAAGCTTTACAAAGTCCTCTGCAAGTTCGGGGTAATCTTTATTGACGAGATGAACCAAGGAGTCAACCAGCGTTTCTTTCATCTCCTGGCTGAGTTGATCCATCATGCCAAAGTCGATATAGGCCATCCGACCATCTGGCATCGCAAACAGGTTGCCAGGATGTGGGTCAGCATGAAAGAAGCCAAACTCTAAAAGCTGCCTCAGCCCCGAAGTGACCCCAATTTGAATCAAGGTATCTGTATCTAGACCAAACTCCTGAATTTTCTGCATGTCAGTGAGCTTAAAGCCGTTGATCCACTCCAGTGTCAGGACATGAGTGCTGCTGTAGCGCCAATAAATGGCAGGAACCTTGACGTTAGGATCATCCTGAAAGTTGGCAGCAAACTTTTCGGCGTTTCGTCCCTCGTTTAGATAATCAATTTCCTCAAACAGTTTGATACCAAACTCATCCACAATCAGAGTCAGGTCATGCCCCAAATTTAGAGGCAGCCAGGGAGCAATCCAGCCCGCTGCCCAACGCATCAAGTACAGATCTAACGTCAGAGTTGGCAGCAGGTTAGGACGCTGCACCTTAACCGCTACTTCTTCGCCGCTGTGCAGCTTAGCCCGATAGACCTGCCCTAAACTAGCAGCAGCAATAGGTTCTGGCGAAATCTCGCTAAAAATTTCACTGATAGAACGGTTTAGCTCAGTTTCGACAATGGGAAATGCTTGAGCAGTAGGGAAGGGAGGTAGCTGATCCTGCAGTTTGATCAGCTCTTCCAAAAAGTCTTTACGAATAAGGTCAGGTCGAGTGGAGAGCGCCTGACCAACTTTGATGAAGGTTGGACCCAATCGGGTCAACAACTGACGTAGCTGAACGGCACGCTTAGACTTATTTGCCTCAACTCGGTGCTGCCACTCATCCCACTTCAGTCCCAGTATGAATCCAGCAAACGCTAACATAACCATCAGAGAACGCCACCAGGTTTTCCAGGGACGGTAGCGATAGTGTTGGGCGATCGCGCCCGCATCATAGCGTCTCAGCCGATTTAATGGATGCTGACTCACGCCTCTCTATACCTCTCAAACTGGGGATTTGCGATTTAGGTTTTGCGTAGACTAGACTCAATATCTGCTGAGGCATTGTCTCACTGACATTGCCTGCTAAGACCCCGTGGGGCGTTAAACACCAGCCACCACCTATGAGAGACCACCCTACGACAGCTACAGTTCCAGGCAGTCTACAGGGGGGCAGAAGACAAAGTCATAAACCTAAATCCCTTTAGATTGCCCAGCTTTTCTTTTATTAACTATAGTATAGAAAACTACAAATATTTTTATTGCTTATCGGTTCACTCATTAATTTTTGTAACAAGTTAGCATTTGAAGACGCTAATTCACAGTGGATTCGTGTGGGCAGTGCAAAGGTTTTGATGAAGGCTAACGTAGCGATCGCCTCATCCTGCCGCTGACCCAATCCACAATAAACGTAAGGACAACAAAACTACTCAATGTCACGATGACACTGCTGTAATCAAAACTGCTCAACTGCTCAGTCAACAAACGCCCCAATCCGCCAGCGCCGACCAGCCCGACAATGACAGTTTCTCGCATACAGACCTCCCAACGGTAAAGAATGTAAGCCAGGAATCGCGTCATTGTGGTGGGCAACACGCCATACAGAAAAACCAGGGAGGCAGGCGTTCCCTGCGCTTTCAAAGCTAGTAGGGGTCGCTGGTCCAGGTTTTCAGTGACTTCTGCCATCAGCCGACCAAGAATTCCCAGGTTATGTAACCCCAGAGCGATCGCCCCGGGTAATATTCCTGGAAACAGCACAAATAGCGCCACTAGTGCCCAAATTGGCGCAGGCACTGCACGAGCAATCAGCAGAACCGATCGGGCGAGCAGCAGCATTCCCCAGGCAAGCAGGCGACCTGATCGGCTGGACTGTGTAGGATTGAGCAATCCACCAGGCAAGAAGAAGTTGTGAGCCGCTGGAAAGGAAAGCAGAATTCCGCCGATGCCTGCTGCGGCGATCGCCAAAATCGACATCGCCAAAGTTTGCCATGAGAGCGCTAGCAGTTGAGGAAGCTGCTCTCCATCAAAGTTGGGTGGCAGGGAGGATTGAGTGATATCTGCCAAGAGCTGCATTGTGCGCGGTGACCACAGCTTGCTGAAATCGGCTGACACATACCAAAAGCAGAAAGGAATGAGCAACACTGCTCCCAAACCTGCTACCATCACCCCGCGATCGCGGGGTTGTCGCTGTTGCTTAGGCATAGAAACTTGATCAGCTGCATTTTGAGTGGGATGGGACTCTTGCCCGCCCGAACTGGTGGAATAACCATCCCGCAACCCCTCTAATTCCTGGCTCTTAGATCGATTGTCCCGCCGCAAGTTTAAATCTAGGCGATTAGGTGACCCTAGACGATGACGTAGGACAGCGCTGGTGAGATCGACAGTCCCATTCAACACAAACAGCGCATAGAAGAGTGTCCAAAGTTGCTCATAGCGAAGGGACTGAAGGCTGAGCAAAATCTGGTAGCCTAACCCACCTGCACCGATGATCCCCAGTACTGCCGCTGACCGAATCGAACACTCAAAGCGGTAAAAACTGTAGGAAAGCAAATCTAGAAATGCTTGGGGTAAGAGACTGTAGGTAAACGCAGTCAGCGGCGCAACGCCACTGTTTAAGAGCGCCATCAACGGTTGACGGGGCGTTTCATCTAGAATTTCGGAGAACACCTTGGCAACGATCGCCCCGTAGGGAATGGCGATCGCCACAATTGCCACCAGTGGATCTAAGCCAAAAATATTGATTAAAAACAATCCCCAGATCAGTTCGTGAATTGCCCTGGGTATTGCTAAACCTGCTCGAATCGTCAGCCAAATTGAACGTTGCTTTGCTTGGCGAGGAAAGACGGACTGCCACCATACTTCTGAGACGAGCACACCACCGACTAACCCAAACAGCAGACTAAGGCACGTTCCACAAACCGCGTAAGCCAGTGTGACGACTATGGCATTAAGGGTCAAACGCAAAAACTCTGGGCTGAGGTCGGGCTGTACGCTAGCTTGGAAAAATCGCCCCAGTTGGGACAATCCACCCAGGTTGAGCCAGTCCCGCTGAAACAGTCCTGCTTGGTAAAGGGAAAGGGCGATCGCCCCTAACGCAACCAATCCCCAAATAGCACGCTGATTTAGCAGTGAAGGACGTGATAGCGGCTGATCCATGCCTTTACTCCTTCAGCCGATAGAGGGCATCGATCATTTCAGCCGAAACAGAAGCGGGTGGTGCATCAAAGAGAATTTTGCCGTTTCGCAGCCCAATGATGCGATCGCAATGGCTCCTTGCTAGTTCGACTGAATGAAGGCTGGTTACAAGTGTCTTACCTGATTCCTGCACCAGAGTTTGCAATAAACTCATTACCTCCTGGCTAAGTGCTGGATCAAGGCTAGAGACAGGTTCGTCCGCCAAAATTGCTAGCGGATCTTGGACTAGAACTCGTGCGATCGCCACCCGCTGCTGCTGCCCTCCTGAGAGCTGATCTGTTCGGGCATAGAGCTTTTCGGGAATGCCAACTCGATGCAAGGCGGCAGCGGCAGTTTTCACCTCCAGCGGGTAAATCAGGGACAGGGCAGCCCGCCAAAATGACCAGCGCCCCAAATGACCAGCGTTCACATTGTGAATCACTCGCAGGCTATCAACTAAATGAAACTGCTGATAAATTGTGCCGATCTGTCGCTGAACACGACGCAGTTGGCGAGAAGAGAGGCAACTGAGATTTTGTCCTAACGCCCACACTTCTCCTTGACTGGGCAACAAAGTTCCATTGAGCAAGCGCAATAGCGTGCTTTTCCCGGCACCACTTGACCCCACTAGTGCTACCCGTTCACCAGGATAAATTTGCAGGTTAATGTCATCGAGCGCCAGGAAATGTCCAAACTGCTGAGTCACTTGTCTCAGTTCAAAGATGGGATCTGAGCTCATTGAATCTTGCCGATCGCCCGCCCAACGTCCTCAATCTGCTGATAGTTAGAATTCTCCGTTTCGATAAACTGATTTGCACCAAACAACTCTAAAATTTCCTTTTGCTCCGGCACATTGGGGTCAAGCTTCAGCAGTGCTGCCTGCACCTGCTCGACAAAGTCTTCCCCATAACGCTCTTTGACTTGGGGGTTGATCACCCAGTGGTAGTCAAAGTATGCGGGCGATCGCCAGATCACATCCACCTTACTCAAATCAATATCGCCTGCCTCAACCCGGCTCTTCCAGACTTGCTCATTAAGCACACCAACTTCATACGTGCCAGCTTCCACAAGCTGGATTGTGGCATCGTGTGATTGTGAAAAGCCAACTTCTCCACGGAAATCTTCCAGGCTCACACCTGCTTGTTCCAGGAAGTATTGCGGCATCAGCCGACCCGACGTAGAAGACTCACTGCCAAAGGTAAACGTTCGCCCTTTGAGGTTGGTCAATTCATTCAGGTCATTGAGTGGAGCAATGCCAGTATTTTTGTTGGCGATGAAGACACTGTGAAAGTCAGCATCAATGTCACGCTGGGCGATCGCCTCCGATCCCTCAACCTGCAACCGAGCCTGCACCCCAGTCAATCCGCCAAACCAGACCATGTCTAAGTCACCTACTCGAAAAGCTGTGACCGCTGCTGTGTAGTCCGTGACGGGCTGATATTCGACAGGCACCCCCAACTCTGCCTCCAGATAATCTGCCAGCTTGCTGTAAAGTCGCTGGAGCTTTTCTGGATCTTGGTCAGGAATCGCACCTGTGACAAAGGGTTGGGTAACAGAGTCTTGTGGCGATGAAGCTGTCTCTGAACCAGGTGAACAAGCAGCCAAGGGCAGCATCAGCACCAGCAGAGCAGACAGCAATATTCTTTTCATTAGCGCACCAATCTTGTTTCTTTAGCAGAAATAAACCAAGAGTTGATGGTATCGCTAAATCTACCAGAATAGGATGCACCGGGAGGGGAGCAAACAGGAAGGCAGACAGAATGTGGGTCACGCAAACTGTATGTCAGCCAGACTATAGGTGAGGGGAATTATCGGACAAGCTTTCAAGCTGCAACATTACCTGAAGCACCCGTTCAGTTTCTGCGGCTGTAACAAACCGCTTGAAAAGTTGACGTGCGTTCTTCTTCTGGCGTAACGTTGCCCGGTTATACCACAGCCAAAACAGATCTCTTGGGCTAATGCAATCAGGAATGTCGCACATGATGAGGTTGCACTATTAAGGTCGTACTTCCACCAGAACTATTTGCAGAATGCCCGATAATCTTCAGTTTTTATCCCTCAAAAGCAAGAAAACCCTGATTATCAAGGGATCATGAAGCTCAAAGGCAAAGTTGTGAACTAGGTACTGGAAGCGATTACATCTACACCTGTAAGTTGACTGAAGCGGTGTACAAACTCAAAGCCATGACTTTCAGCTACAACAGTACAGCCGTAAAGAACAATCTTTCCGCTACCTGTGGCAGAAAAGGAACTGCACCAGTCTTGTAAATCCCAAGCGTAGCGATCGAGGTTGTGGAGTCCCAGTTTAGTACTGCCCAGACAGAGGTGGTTGGATGTTCCGCTAGAAATGATGTGAAGTCCAAAGATTTCAGAATGTCGATCAAGGATTTGGGTGATTTGCTCAACTCCATCTGAGTCGGGATTGAGCAAAAACTTCTTGGTTTTGATTTCAGTCTGCTTCATCCAGGCGCGGTGGTTCTCAATACTGGGATCAACGATCACTAGCTTCTGAGGTGACTCTAGGATGGAGGATGGGAAATAAAGCGCGTTGCCATGTAGGTCTTTGACGGGTAGCGATCGCTCCAAGATATCGGTGCTACATGCCGCACCCTGTCCGTTTGCTGAAACCATAAGATTAGAACTCCAGATTCTTGTGAGCGAAGCTTGGCTTGGTGTCAGACTGAAAGGCTTTAAAGCAGCTTCCAGTCTGGTTTAGAAAGTAAGCTAACAGAAGTGACTTTGCCTTCGAAATGCAGGAAATACGCAGTCTTTGGATGGTTTTGTAGGACTTGCAGTATTTAGACGGAGATGGAACTGCACAAGTTATGAAAGTTGTTCATGATGAAAGTAGGTGTTTTTTTTGCCTACACCGCTTTCGTTGCCACTCTTTTGCATGAGTTACTGTTTCAATCCTGCTTGCCAAAAGCCTTATAGCCCTACTGAGGCGAAGTATTGTCAGAGTTGTGGCTCGAAACTGCTAGTGGGCGATCGCTACCGAGCATTGAAACCCATTGGGCAGGGCGGCTTTGGCAGAACTTTTTTAGTCACAGATGAGCAAGACCCAACGGATCAGCGCTATGTGATTAAGCAGTTTTTTCCACAAACGCCCCACCTGCGCGATAGTGACAAGGCGGCAGAGTTATTTCGTCAAGAGGCTTGCCGCTTGGATGAGTTGGGCAAACATGCTCAGATTCCAGCGCTGATTGCTTACTTTGAACAGGAGCAATCTCAATATCTGGTTCAGGAATTTGTAGATGGACGCAATTTGTCCGAAGAGTTGTTGGAAGTGGGCTGCTTTGATGAAGCTCAGATTCGCCAGCTTTTGATTGCGATTCTGCCTGTACTGAAGTTTGTCCACAATCATCAGGTCATTCATCGAGACATTAAACCTGAAAATATGATTCGGCGTAGGGTCGATCAACAATTGGTGCTGGTTGATTTTGGTGCTGCTAAACGCGCCTCAGAAACTGCCCTGGCTAGAACTGGCACCATGATTGGCAGTGCCGGATATGCGTCACCAGAGCAGACGGTTGGCAAAGCCGGATATTCAAGTGATCTTTACAGCTTGGGGGTTGTGTGTGTGCACCTGCTGACCGGAATGCACTTGTTTGATTTGCTGAGTGTCGGAGATGATGCTTGGATTTGGCGAGATTATTTGAGTTACCCAGTGAGCGATCGCCTCGGTCAAATTCTCGACAAAATGCTAGAGCGGGCAACCAACAAACGCTACCAGGCTCCCGACCAAATTCTTCAAGATTTGTATGTGGCTGAGTCCTCGCATACGGTATCGTCACTTCAACTAGTGGAACAGGCAAAAACGCTACAAAAAGCAAAGTCTGCTTCTATCGCTGCACCATTGCGTGAAGTTGAGCAAACCTCGCCCGCTCCCGCAGCTTCCATCTGGCAATGTACTTACACGGTACAGGGGCAGCGGAGCGTTTTCACTCCAATTCTGGCGCTAGCTTTTAGTCCCGACGGGCAAACGTTAGCTAGTGTGGGTCAGGACAGAAATGTGAGGCTGTGGAACCCCCAGCTTGGGCAAGCAAAACTGACATTACCTGGACACCTGGATTTTGTCAGCGCTGTAGCCTTCAGCCCAAAAGGGCAGTTTTTGATTAGCGGTAGCTATGATTGCACAATTAAGCAGTGGGATTTAAAAACTGGCCCTAAGATTCGTACTTTTGCTGGACATTCCAGAGCTATAACTACTGTTGCAATTCATCCTGATGGGCAAATTTTGGCTAGTGGTAGCGATGATTGCACAATTAAACTCTGGGATCTTCGTACAGGGAAGGAAATCCGCACGTTGAGAGGACATGTAGGTTGGGTCAATGGAGTGAAAGCGATCGCCTTTAGTCCTGACGGAAAAATTCTTGCCAGTGTCGGATATGACTATGTGGTTAATTTGTGGGAAGTTGATACAGGAGAATTGTTGCTTACGCTAAAGGGCTTTTTAGAAATTGTTTACGCCCTCGCCTTCAACCCAGACAGGAAAACACTTGCTGCTTGTTATGCGGATACGATTAAACTTTGGGATTTGGGTACAGGGGGAGTTCTTAATACCTTTTCTAAGGAAGCTTCTGGTAGTGCAGGCATTCGCTCCATTGCGTTTAGTCCTGATGGGTCACACCTCGTTAGCGGCAGCGGTAAAAAAGTAAGAATTTGGCAGGTTGAAACTGGAAAACGGTTATGTGATCTTGAGGGACATACTGGAAATGTGACGGCGATCGCCTTTAGCTCGGACGGAAGAATGTTTGCCAGCGGCGGCTGGGATCGGAAAATAAAGATTTGGCAGGAGGATAGGTAAGCAGGATGAGGGGTGAAGAATTCCTTCTGATTTATCACTTACCGTTTAAGCATGAAAGGGAGCAATAACAGTTGAGCAGCTATGGATTGGCGATTCATACTAGTAGTTCTGATTTAGGGTTGGCGTTAAGCAACTTTGCTGGAGAAGGGCGATCGCAGCATTGGGATTTGGGGCGATCGCTCTCCAGTCACCTACATCAATATTTGATCGACTTTATGCAACCTCAAACCTGGGCAGATCTACAGTACATTGCTGTTGCTAAAGGTCCAGGCGGCTTCACTGGAACGCGAATTGGTGTCGTTGCCGCTCGAACTTTGGCACAGCAGCTTAATCTTCCGCTCTTCGGTATTTCATCTCTGGCAGCAGTAGCGTGGCATGGGCGATCGCAAACGATTGGTTTAAACCCTGCCAGCGTTGAAGCTAGTTCTACTGCTTTGATTGATCAAGCTAATAGGGCTGATATAGCTGTACAAATGCGTGCCCAGCGAGGAGAGCTGTTTGTTGCCATCTATGGCATTAATGATGTAGGACTAGTCGAGCTTTTGCCAGATACCGTTATGCCAGAGGAAAGATGGCAGCAGATGTTACAGACCTGGACACGTCCCTATCGCTTGATTCAAGCTGAAGGCGGTTTAGGAATGACTGCTATGAGTTTGCTGGAGTTAGCTCACCTTGGCTGGCAACAAGAATTGCGTCCTGACTGGTCAACCGTCTTGCCATTTTATGGACAGCATCCTGTTTCTGCTTAATGAGCTAACTCAATTAATACTGCCAGGAATAATCTCTGTAACGACTCGCCCACCGCTCACAACAACTGTTCGGTCCTGAAGCCTTCCAACGGCTCTAGGACCTCGCAAATTCAGCGGTGGATTAGACTGGTTGTAGGTTACGTTCCCTTCAGCGACAACCTGTTGGTTGTTCATATTCCACGTCAAGCTATCTGAATCCAGTTCTGACTGGTTGCGCTGGCTGACTGCTGTGACGTTGCGATTCAGGTAAACGATTTTGCGGTTGATGTCCATGCGTCCCTGGTCAGCCGTCAGAGTGATCTGCTGTTGACGCTGCTGCACTGTAACAGGTTGGGTGGAAACTAGAGTCTCGTTCTGCAGATTCCACACCAGTAGGTTGCTGGTGACTACGACTGGAGGGTCTTGCAGAGCCAGGTTCGCTCTTTGCCTGAGGGTGGCAACTTTAGTTTTGAGATTGACTTCTGCTCGATCGGCGTTTGCTCGATCCGTGACTCGATTGCCATTCAGACGCTCAACCTGAATGCGGCGATCGCTCACAATCCTTTGGTCTTGTGGCCTCCAGGTCAAATGCTCAGCATTGAGCCGCAAAGCTGGGTCACGTGAGGTCACAACCACTTTGCCTAATAGCTCTACTCGGCGATCCCGACTGTAGGCTCGCGCTTCTGTCGCCGAAACTCGAAGCTGAGGATGGGTTGCACTGAGATTGTTTCGCACAACCAGCAGATCCTCCTCAGGACGCCACTCTAGCTGATTGCCCCGCAACACCATTCCATCCCGCAAATCTGTGGCTACAATTTGTCCGTTTAGAACAACTTTTTCCCCATCTTGCTGCACTTCTCCGCTCTGGGCACGGATTTGGAAAACGGCTTTACCGTCTTGAAATAGCTCTCCCTCAGGGTTTTCAACTCTAGCAACCTGTTGATCCTGACTGTAAGTCGCTTGATCCGCTTCAATCTTCCAGAGCGTTTGCCCTTGGTCGTCTGCCTGGTTTAGGGTGATGTTGTTAAACGTCAGGTTACTTTCCAGGTTTTGCACCGCAGAACTGTCTTCTGCGAGTTGTTCAGATGCCCGATTGCCCCTCCTGCATCCAGGAAGGGTGACCAACAGCATTAGAACAACAAGCGACCACGCTACGGACCGACTCAAGGGCAATGGTTTGAGACGCATTCTTTTAACCTTCAGTCTGGTCGTCTGTAATGCCGATGCTAGAGAGGGGACGGTAGGTGTAGTTTTGTCGGGGCGTTTTCTGGATATCTTCTTTGATGTTATCTAAATCGATGTAGCGATCGGCAACATTGATCAAACTGTCGCTAGTCATCGAGCGAAGACTAACAACTTCGACGCGTACTCCGCGATAGCTGACTGCATCAACTGCATAGGCAAGATCACCGTCGCCGCTGACGAGAATGGCTGTGTCATAAGCGCCAACCAATGCCATCATGTCTACTGCGATTTCAACGTCCAAATTTGCCTTCTTTGAACCATCGGGTAGTTGTACTAAATCCTTGGAAATTACTCGATAACCATTACGGCGCATCCATAGCAGAAAACCCTGCTGCTTTTCATTGGTGCGATCGACTCCGGTGTAAAAGAAAGAGCGCAACAGCCGAGAGCCAGCCGTCAAACGGCAAAGCAGCTTAGTGTAATCAATCTCAATTCCCAACTGTAGGGCGGCATAAAACAAATTCGAGCCATCGATGAAAATGGCTACTCGTCCGCGATTTTCTAATACCTGCTCTGGTGTAAAAACAGAGTCATTTTCTACATTATTAAACATGGTTTTAAGACCTCATTTTATGAAAAAGTGAATAGTTTATAGAGCTGAAAGAATTTAGGCTGATAGGGGCGATCGCTTAATATAAAGCAGAAATCAGGTCTAAAGTGGATCTAAAGCGGAGGCTCAAGCCGTTGAAAAATGGGTTGGGGATCACCGAGCAACTGATTAGCTGGTAGAGTTCCCCAATCGGTGTGGATCGTAAACGGGACAAGGGCATTTGTATCCCGATTGTTAAAGTCAACAGAAAAACCGAGCTGTTGGTAGATTGCAGTACTGATGTCAGGAATAATGGGCGACAGCAAATAAGCCGCCAGCCTAACGGACTCTAAAACGCTGTACAGCACCCGTTCGACCGCAGCCTGATCCCCCTTTTTGTAAAGCGTCCAGGGGGCTTGCTCATCTACGTATTTGTTGCTAGCTCGAACTAGAGCTAGGATGCTGTCGCAAGCACGGCTAAATGCTAAAGACTGATACGCCTGAATGACCTGATTACCAAGAGCTAAACCCTTCGACTTGAGGATGTCTTCGATAGAGATATCTTCAGCAGAAACGTTGGGAACGCGGCGATCGCAATATTTCTGCGCCATCTTTAGGGTGCGATTGAGCAGATTGCCCAAATCATTGGCTAAATCAGCGTTGAGGATATTGATAAATCGAGTTTCGTTGAAGTCACCATCCCGCCCAAATTCAATTTCCTTAAGGAAATAGTATCGAACGGCATCGGAGCCATAACGGTTGGTCAACTCTACCGGGTCAAGCGTGTTTCCCAGCGTTTTACCCATCTTCTGCCCGTCCTTGGTCAAAAAACCGTGACCAAAAACTTGTCTTGGGATAGATACCCCTGCCGACATTAACATAGCCGGCCAGTAAACCGCATGAAACCGCAAAATGTCTTTGCCAATCAGGTGCAGATTCATTGGCCACCAGCGAGACAAGGCGTTGTCTAGCGTCGGCTCATCGTCGGGCTCAAGCAGAGCCGTAATGTAGGCTAGCAGCGCATCAAACCAGACATAGATCGTGTGCTTGGGGTCAACGGGCACCGGGAAACCCCAATCCACGCTGACTCGGGAAATTGAGAAATCCTGAAGACCACGTTCTACAAAGCTCAGCACCTCATTGCGACGACTCTCAGGCTGAATGAAATCAGACTGCTGTTGGTAAAGCGCCTCTAATGGACCCTGATATTTAGATAGACGGAAGAAATAATTCTGCTCATCGCGCCATTCCGCTTCCTTGTTGGTGTGAATCGAACAGCGGTGCCCCTCTAAAAGATCTCGCTCTTCCTTGAATTCTTCACAAGAAACGCAATACCAGCCCTGCTGCTGTCCCATGTAAATATCGCCATTCTGCCAGACGCGATCAAAAAACTCTCGCACAATCGCCTCGTGGCGGGGTGAGGTTGTGCGAATAAATCGATCGGGCTGGATGTTTAACAGCTTCCAGAGGTCTTGAAAGCTACCTGCAATCAAGTCGCAATGGTCTTGGGGCGATCGCCCTAATGCTTCGGCAGTACGTTGAATCTTTTGTCCATGCTCATCCGTACCCGTGATCATCAGGGCAGGAATTCCTTGAAGACGATGAAAACGAGTAATCACATCGGCTGCAATCGTGGTGTAAGCACTGCCAATGTGAGGTACATCATTTACATAGTAAATCGGTGTAGTTATTGAAAAAGTATGATTGCCCGTAGCGGTAGAACTCATGGAAATCTTAAACCGTACTCCTAAAAGCCGTCATCAGCTATTAAACAAAGAAAACTAGTACACGGATGCTGTATCGCTTATGTTTACCTTAGCTCTTCCAGCTTAGACGCATTGAACTGACACTAGGAGTAGCACGTAATTCAATGTGATAGTTGGAGTGTAAACATTCTCATTTTATGCGTAAACTTTACTCAAAATAATGCAAAAAATCTTAAGTTAACTCAGTCACGGTAACCGGATGCTCAGATATTGCTCAAATTAGAGTCAACGAGGACTAATATTGCTCAAAATAGGACGAGAGGTTGTGGAAGGGTATGAGCAATTTAAAAACGAATGAAAATCATTCCAGAGGACTAGAGCAAGAGCTTGAGAATCTATCGGTCTCTAGGGCTAGAGGTTAATTTGATAGTGTAAATTAATATTAAGCTCGTACTAATTCTAGTGCTTCTGTGTTGAGGTTGAAAGTCAAAGTTGCTTTTTTCTCCGTCTTAGCCTCCTCAAGCTACTGAATTCGTGGACATGGTAGTTGATTCCATGTTTCGCCAGCGACGAGTTAGCAGGATAGTTTTGATGGTTACGTATGTTGCTGCATGATCCTCTGTTCATCTCCCGCCAACTGCTTACTGTCCTAGGAACCCGGCTGTTTGCATATCACCAAGATCGGGTTCCGCAGAGTAGTGCGATTCTAGTTGTGAGCAATCATCGCAGCTTTATGGATGCGCCACTGCTGATGGCGGCGATTAATCGCCCGATTCGGTTTGCCTGTCACCACTACATGGGGCAAGTACCTCTGATGCGCGAGGTGGTGACGCGAATGGGCTGTTTCCCTTTAGATGCACCCCAACAGCGTCAACAGGCGTTTTTTGATCAGGCGACCCGACTTTTGCAAACTAAACAGGCTGTAGGTGTGTTTCCAGAAGGGGCACAGCCGATGATTCAGGTCACAGCAGCAGAAAAGTTAGGGGAGTTTCATCGTGGCTTTGCTCATTTAGCTTTACGTGCCCCAATTCAAGAGCTGGCGGTTTTGCCAGTGGCGATCGCCTCTTACGAGGAAAGTACCAATTCTGCAGTTCCACTCAAGCTTTTGAGCTGGTTTGACCCATCCGAACCGCTATTTGACCAGGACGGTTGGCACCCGATGGTGGTTTACCAGCGGGTACATATTTTGGTGGGACGACCTTTGTGGATTACAGCGTCTCAGCGCCAGAGTTATCAGGGAAAGCAGGCAAGAACAGTCGTCGCAGACTTAACCGCTCATTGCCATTCAGAAATCAGCAGCTTGTTAAGCCAGGGTTATTAACATGTCAGCAATTCCTCGTCAGGTTTATTTCCGCACTCCTCGCAAAACTAAACCTGAAGCGCCTTTGTTTGTTTTCCTTCCCGGTTTAGATGGCACGGGTGAACTGCTGCGTGTGCAGACCGAAGGCTTGGAACCTACTTTTGATATTCGCTGTTTGGCAATTCCCCCAACCGACATGACAGGCTGGGATCAGCTTGCCGAACAGGTTTTGGCACTAATTCGGACGGAATTGGAAGGAGAGCATCACCGCCCAATTTACCTCTGTGGAGAATCGTTTGGCGGCTGTCTGGCAATGAAAGTAGCGTTGCGATCGCCCCAATTGTTTCATCGACTTATTCTAGTTAACCCTGCCTCTTCTTTTGCCCGTCGCCCCTGGATGCAATGGGGATCGCTAGTTACTCAATGGCTGCCAGAGCCTCTATATGAGTTGTCCTGCTATGGATTGTTGCCTTTTCTGTCATCGTTAGGGCAAATTGAGGCAGGCGATCGCCGTGCCCTAATCGAAGCAATGCTATCAGTTCCCCAGCAGGCATCTATTTGGCGGCTGTCACTCTTGCGCGAGTTCAGGGTTACTGCCAATCAGTTAAAGCAGCTAAAACAGCCTGTTTTGCTGATTGGCAGTCGGCGCGATCGCCTTCTGCCTTCTGCCTCAGAGGTACAGCTATTGGCGCAACACCTGCCCAATGCGAGGGTTCTGATTTTGCCTAATAGCGGTCATGCCTGTCTGTTGGAGTCAGACATCAATTTGTATCAACTGATGCAAGACCGCAATTTTATGGAGGACAGCCGTTCTATGAGTCCAGAAGGCTCTACGGCTGTACTGTCCACAGCCCCTTCGTAGCTTTTGCAAATGGGGCAGTGGAAAGTTCTGCCCCTGTCTCTTTTGATTGGCGTGGCTATAGCGATTAGTCCTAAGACCGCAGCGATCGCTGCAGTAGTTCTCGCTGTTGGGGTGACAGAGAGCCAATAATCTGTTTCGCTTGAGCAACATCCATTTTTCGTAGCAGTGATAGTAGCTCTGCTTGTAGCATTTCCGCAGTTTGGGAAACGGGTATATGTAACTCATCAGCTTCTGGGTGGCGGCATACTCCAGCGTCACAATTTAGCCCCAACTGTCGCCAGTAAAGCGTTGGTACAACCCAGCCCCGTTGCCCAAAATATTCATGATTCAGCAGACTCGACTCCAGATATGCCTTAGGAGATTCGTACTGCTTTTGCTGCCGGGGATAGGGAACGGTAAAACAGCCAAACGCCTTGCGATATTCTTCCGAATCGAGCAGGGCCATAATGACTTGTTTTACTCCTTGCTTTAGCAAGATGTTGCTATAAAGTTCAATCTCCGTATGGTCAAACGGTGCGCGGCCCATGAAATGCTTAAAGCACCAATCCAGGAATTTTAGGTTGGAGCAATTAAAATAAAACGCTTTGAGATAAGCTTCAGACTGACCTAATTCTTTAAGAAATCGTCGTACTCCAATCTTATCGGTGAGAAAGTTTTTCTCTGCTTGCGCCAGACTTCTTCGCTCGAAACTGTAGGGCTGTCGTTCGAGAACTTGTTGATAAATCTGATGCAGCGCAGATTGCCGTTCTTCAACTGGAGAATGGCGACTAACTGTAACTGGGGTAACATTTTCCATGCGAAAGACCGCTCCATTGATTGCGTTTAGGGTTGAATGGAATGGCTGAAGATCGCAGGTGTAGTTAGGAAAGCGTAAATTTAAGCGTGAGATTGGAGAGAGGTAATGACGCTCTCCAGGTAGGGGCGAACCAAGCTACTGCTTATAGCGGGTAAGTTAGTGTGAATCGCTTCTTGAAGGTAACGATAGGCCACCATACATTGAGCATTTTTCTTGTGGGCCACGAGAATGGTGTCCAACCAGGACATCATCTGCTCTTTGAAGAAAATTTCATCGTCCCGTAAGATTGATAGAGCAACATAACGAAGAACTTCTGTCATGTCGTATTGACAGCGCTGCCCATGTTTCTGAATCAGTTCCGGATAAACTTGGGCTAGTTTTCGCAGTGCTTGTAAAACCAGCTTTTGGTTTTGGTCACGTAAGTACTGATAAGTTTCCAGGCGAGTTGTATAGCTTTGAAGATAGTGCTCTAGGGGTTGAAGCCCTTGAGCATCAAGGTAGCTACCATCTGCCTCTAAAACTTTTTGCTCCAAAATTCGATTGAGAGTATGCATAACAAGCTGAGATCAAGTGAAGAGTGTGATCCAAACTGAGGGCTAAAGACCCTACCTGCAAATGCGGGAAAGGTGGCTAGTTAAAGCGACTCTAAGTTTAGGGGATTAGCTAGATAAGAGGTTTAAATTTAGGCGGATCGTGATAATTCTGTTGCTTATTTTCTAGACTGCCCTGGAGAGAAAGGCATTGCTATAAATTGATGTGTTTCTAAACAAGTTGATGCGATTCTTAATACGGGTCTTTGCCATAGGATAAAGTGATGGACGTGCCGGTAGAGCGATTTGGTAGAGCGATCAGGTTTTAGAATGCATTCCGATTCAGGCAAGCAGCAGGTTGTGATCAAAATAGAGGCTGAGCTTTTAGAGCGGTTAGATCGGTTGACGGGCGATCGCAATCAAGCGATTGAGTCTGCCATTCGGCTCTGGTGTGACCAGCAGTCTAACAACGTGGGTAAGATACTGCAACGGTCAGCTCAGGTGCATCAGCAGCGCCATGACAATGACGAAACAGGCTGGTTAGTGTAGTTGGTCGATGTAGAGGGAGCGCAACCGTGGAAGTGTTTGCTCAGGCTTACGAATATGCCGCTACCAACGTAGGCGAGTTAGTTACTGCACTGAGACAACACTTTTTGCTGGTGCTGGTGCCGCTGGCGATTGGACTGATTGTGGGTTTGCCGCTGGGGTTGTGGAGCGCGCGATCGCGTTCAGCGTCCACGGTTCTGATCAATGGCTTTAATGCGCTGCGGGTCATCCCCAGTCTGGCGATTCTATTTCTGGCAATTCCCTATTTTGGGCTGAGTTTTCAGTCAGCGGCGATCGCCCTTACCCTGCTAGTCATGCCCCCCATCTTAATTAGCACCGATGTCGCTTTTCGCAATATTGACCCGATGATCCGAGAAGCTGCTTACGGCATGGGAATGGCTCCGGGACAGGTACTTCGCCTGGTCGAGATTCCGCTGGCGTTGCCCGTGATCATCGCTGGGATCAAGACGGCAACTGTTGAAGTAATTGCCAGTGCTACGCTAGCTGCTTTTATTGGAGCAGGTGGGCTAGGAAGTTTCATTGTCTTAGGATTTGCCCTTTACGACAATTCTGTTTTGTTGGTTGGAGCGATCCCAGTTGCGCTTCTGGCACTATTAGCTGAAATCGGGTTAGGAACATTGCAAAGATTTCTACAGCCACCTACGGGTTGAGCTGAATCACAAGCAAAGATGCGATTTGAACAAAAAATATCAGCCTTTATCAGCAAGTGCTCGCCTGAAGGATCTCTAGCTCGGATTGGGCAATTTATCTAACTGTCTCTTTTGAGCACGAGTAGTTTGTTGAATGCGTCTACCGGGATTTGCTGCCCATTCTAGGGCTAGCAATGCACCATTGATGATGAAGGCGAGTAGGGAGACGGCGATCGCCCCTGCCCAAATTTTGTCGTAGCGTCCTGCCTGGTTGATTCCGTCAAACAGCAGAGTGCCTAACCCGCCTGCACCAAACTTTGCGCCAATGGTGGCAATGGCGATCGCTACGATCGCTGCAATTCGCAGCCCCGCCAAGAAGATGGGCAAAATCAGCGGTACCTGAACTCGCCACCAGCGCTGCCAAAGACTCATTCCCATGCCTCTGGCTGCTTCTAAAATGGCTGGCTTAATCGATTGCAGCCCGACTGCCAGATTTCTTACCAGAATCACCTGTGTGTAGATCACCATTGCCGCAATGACTGACTGTGCGTCCAGTCCAAAAATCGGCACCAGCAGAATAATCAGTGCCAAACTGGGAACCGTGTAGAGAATCCCCAGCACTCCCAGAACTGGCACGTTTAGCCAGCGATAGCGGGTGATCAGCAGCGCTAAGGGGAGGGCGATCGCCACGGCAATAACCAGCGTCAAACTCGTCATCTGGAGATGCTGTAGCACCAGATTCCAAACGATTCCAGGGTTTTTGAGGATGTAGCTCATGGGTAGAAGCTAGGATAGGTTGGCGCTGTCCAGTGGCTAAATTCTAGGCAATCCTAAATTCTAGGCATCAATGTTCAATGACTCATTCTCAGCGTTCGGATTTCAATTCCTACAGTCCTCACCAAGATTTGGTCGAGCAGCTAGATTTGCTGATTCGGGCACGCTACCCTTTACTCTACATCGTGGCTGCCGAAGAAGAACCCGTTGAGGCAGTTTTGCGTCAGGTTGCGGTTCAGGCTCAGCCAGCGCGAAAGCTGTTGCTGTGGGATATTGTGCGCGGTTGGGAGGACAGCGACTCAGACAAGGGTTCGCTCATGGGTGCGCTAAGTCGAATTGGCAAGGCAGATGTCGAAGAAGTCGCGATCTTTGTGCTGCGAGATCTGCATCCATTTCTAAATAGCTCAATCAGTGAAAAAAGTGCGCCCATTGTACGAGCGCTAAAAAATCTAGCGCGAGAGCTAAAGCGCAACCGTAAAACCATTGTTTTACTCAGCCATACGCTAGCTTTGCCGCCTGAGCTAGTGCAAGAAATCACTGTAATTGATTTTCCATTGCCCACTGCCCAGGAAATTGATTACCTTATTTCACAAGGAATAGCGCCCGAAAACCTAAAGATTTCAGGTTTGTCCAAAGAGCAGCTTGTAAAAGCTTGTCTGGGTTTGAGCCGAACTAAAATTCAGCGGATTTTGGCAAAGGCTATTGCTGCAAAAGAGCAGGTGAATGAGACGGACATCGTGCATGTGCTGGAGGAAAAAAAGCAAGCCATTCGTCAAACTGAGATTTTGGAATTTTTTACAACTCAGGATTCGCTCAAAAGTGTCGGCGGGCTAGAAAATCTAAAGCTTTGGGTACGGATGCGACAGGGGGTGTTTACTGAAGAGGCTCGGCGGTTCGGCATTCCTAACCCCAAAGGTGTGCTATTGGTTGGCATTCAGGGTACGGGCAAGTCGCTCTCTGCCAAAACAATCGCCCACGAATGGCGCTTACCCCTGCTGCGGTTGGACTCTGGACGGCTGTTTGGCGGTATCGTAGGCGAAAGTGAGAACCGGACGAGACAGATGATTCAGCTTGCAGAGGCGATCGCCCCCTGTGTTCTCTGGATCGACGAAATCGACAAAGCCTTTGGCAACATTACCAGCGGTGCAGATGGAGACTCTGGCACTAGCCGTCGCGTCTTTGGTGGCCTGATTACCTGGATGCAAGAGAAAACGGCTCCTGTTTTTATTGTTGCCACGGCAAACAATGTGCAGATTTTGCCTGCCGAACTGCTGCGAAAGGGGCGATTCGACGAAATTTTCTTTCTGAATCTGCCAACTGAGCCAGAGCGTGAGGAAATTTTTAAGGTGCATTTGC
The DNA here is from genome assembly GCF_014695875.1 of Leptolyngbya sp. FACHB-541. NCBI lineage: Bacteria > Bacillati > Cyanobacteriota > Cyanophyceae > Leptolyngbyales > Leptolyngbyaceae > Leptolyngbya > Leptolyngbya sp. FACHB-541. Next base: position 67,166 of record NZ_JACJPC010000089.1, read on the forward strand.
AGCGACTTCGTCCCAATCGGCTGCGAGAATTTGATTTGAGCCTGCTAGCTCGGCAAACCAAAAACTTTAGTGGTGCAGAAATCGAACAGGTGGTGATTGACGGAATGCATCGGGCATTTGGTCAGGGTAAACCTGGACAGCGACAGGACTTCACCACAGAAGACATTATTATGGCGATCGAGGAAACGGTGCCTCTAGCGGCGATCGCCCATCACCAAATCGAAGCACTCAAACGCTGGGCTGCTGAAGCTGGAGCCAGAACAGCCTCTAAAGATGTGCAGCTTACCGAAGAATTGAAGCGATATACCTTACAGCAAGGAATTCAATCTTTGGAAGTCGATTGAGCTATTTTGGAACTGAGTTTTAGTTCTTCATTCCTCTTTTCGCTATGTCACACTTCACCTGCATCAAAACTCAGCTCAAGGATCAAAATGCACTGATCAAAGCTTTAGCAGATATGGGTTTAGGGCAGGTTGAAGTGTTTGACACTGCCGAGCATCTTTATGGCTATCGGGGCGATATTCGTCCACAAGCGGCTGAAATAATTGTTCGACGACGCTACATTGGTCCGCTTAGCAACGACATTGGTTTCCAGCGTCAAGCTGACGGCACCTTTGAAGCAATCATTTCTGAATACGATCGCTCCAAATATTCGCAACAGTGGCTCAACCAGTTAACCCAACGCTATGGCTATCACACCCTCATAGCAACTGCTCCCACGCAAGGTTTCACCATTGAAGAAGAGGAAATTCTAGAAGACGGCACGATTCGAGTAGTGGTTGGAAAATGGGTGTAGGAGATTTCGTAGGGGCAACGCATTCAGTAAAGATGTGCTGCAATCATCAAAATTTTGCGGCCGAATGCTTCGCCCCTCCCCGTCGTACCCCGCCTCAAACGGCTCTAACCTTGTCGAGCAGCTACTCCTAGCTGCTGGAACAGCATACTTGGCAGGTAAGCCCCTCCGCCGACCCACTCTGGAGTACTTCCTAGGTCAGCCAGGTGTTGGAAGGCTTCAAAAATATTACCTGCGACCATCGTATTTTTGACCCGACCGACAATTTTGCCCTTTTCCACCTTGTAGCCCAAGTCCAGGTTGACCGAAAACTCTCCAGCAAGCTGGTTTGACTGTCCTGCACCCAAAACCTGATCGACAATCAGTCCTTCATCCATGCTGGCAATCAAGTCTTCGGTAGAAGTGCCACCCGGAGCAACGCAGAAATTCACCATATCAGGTCCGGGGCGCGACAATCCACCCCGAAAGCCATTGCCAGTCGGCTCCGTTTCAGTCCGGGCCGCCCAGCGACGATCCCAGTAAAATCCTTTGACCGTGCCCTGATCAATGTAAGCTTTGCGGCGAGTCGGCGTACCTTCATCATCAAACGCACAGGCAGAAACGCCGATCGTGGGATCTTCAAACACGGTCAGGCGCTTGTCAAACAGCGTCTCGCCAACTTTATCGGCTAGCGGTGAAGCCTTTTGTGCCACAACCTGACCCGAAAGCACCGTTTCAAATAAGCCACCTAGCGAACTGGCTGCTGCTCTGGGGGTAAACAGCACCGGGAAAGAGCCGCTGGTAATGTTGGCATTTTGCTCTGCCCAGCGATATTTCTGCAGCAGTTCTGCCAGAATGCGGTCATAGTCAGGGATGCGATCGCGCCCCACATCGTAGCTGTATGCCTGAAGAAAGTCTTCACCGCGCACTAAATTTCCTGAAATGCTGGCGCTGGTCGTCTGGCTAGCCCGCTCTGCATACACGCCCTTGCTGGTAGCGATTTTTGCTTGCCCGGAGCGGACGTGAAAACCGACGTCTACGAGAATCTCTGAATTGTAATCGTGAACCGATTGGATCAGGCGATCGCCCGCTTCCACCAGTTCCTGAGTCGCAGGCGGCACATAGCCCGCATCACCCGCACCATTCTGACTATGCAGTTCATCAGCAAAGTCAAACTCAGCCACACTGCCAATTTCTGCCGTTTGCACCGCCGCATCGACCAAATCTTCGAGGCGAGTCAGGTCAGTTGAGCTAGCAAACCCCAACCTGCCATTGCAAATTACCCGCAGTGCTACACCTTTTAAGGCTTTGGTTTGCAGTGCTTTCAGCCGATTATTCTCAAACTCAATTGGCGTGTCTTGGCTAGACAGGTAATACACTTCTGCCGACTCAGTTCGTGGGGCAGCCAATTTCAAAATTTGCTCTAAGGTAGAATCGCTCACAATGTTCGGGGGGTAATGGGCAAGGGAAGTATTCAGATCTTAACTAAACCAAAGCAGGCTCCCTATAGTGAGGGCGATCGCCGCTAGCGCCACCCAAATGAAAGCATTATCTTTGGTGTTGACCTGGCTCAGATCAATCGGTTCGGGGTCAGGTTGAGGGCGCGGACGAGATGGACGTTTGGCAGGAGTGGGATAGCTTGTGCCGCCTTTGTTGCCTTCAGACTCGTCTAGGGCTGCCAGGTCAGGAATTTCGCTCAGCCATTCGGGACGGGTCTTGAGTAGGGGGGCTTTGAGAATGTAGAGCAGGCGCTTGCCTTGCTTACGGGTTTCATAGTCGGGATGGCGGCTGACCGTTTCACAAAGGGCGATCGCCTCTTGGCGCTGTCCTGCGGCCTCGTAGGCAGTGATTAGCCAGACCAGCACCTCCCCACCAAAGGCGGTGTTTCGCGCTACCAGGCTGGCAGCTTTCTCTAAACATTGAACCGACTGGCGGTATGCCCCTCGCTCGAAGGCCGCTTTGCCCGTCTGGTACTGCACCTTTGCAGCTTCTAGGTTTTCTGAACTCACGATTTACTCAGTCAAGAATTCGGTCAAGGATCGAGTCAATGCGATCGCTACTTCAATTTTAAAGGGCAACGGATTTTAGGTTGAGGCAGGCAGTTGCCAATCTAAAACCTAAGATTGAAATTAGGGCGAACTCTACCCGATGCAAAAACTCGTTTCAAGGCTTCGTTTTGAAATGGAGGGTGAGAAGCTCTGCCTCCAGGAACCAAATGGCAGAGAAGCTTTAAAGGCATTCCCAAGTCAAGCTTGGGAACGGAATATTGAAGGATCGTTTTTTGTTGATGGACTCTTGAGGTAGACCAATGCTCCAAGCTCTTAATCCGTTCCGCTCTAGTTGGCATAAGCCCTTGCTAACTCTCAGTACTCTAGCGCTGGGTGCTGCTGTCTTCACTATTGATGCCTCCTCCGCAGTGGCCGACACAGTTATCATTCGCGGGAATGGCACGATTCGAGTTAGACCTTCTGTAATCTACGATGACTACTCGTCTCGGACGACTATCCTTCGCACAGAACGCTACTGCTATCCCTATTACGGCGTGACTCCAATTAACGAGCGTCCTACTTCAGGGCTGGTAAACTGCTCTTCTAGCGGCTCGACGCTAAGGAATCCGGTCATTGTTGACTCAACGATCATCGACTCGACATTGATCAATCCAGTCATCATCAACTCTGACCGGGTTAACACTAGAACGATTCGGATACGTTAGCAGCGTAGAGCCGATCAAGATAGAACGTTAGCGATCGCCCCTAGAGCGAGGACCCCGGGACATGGCGATCGCCCTTTTGTCTACCATGGTCATCATGGCAGGCATATCGCGTGAGACTTTTTGTGCCAGGTTAAGCTCCGACACGGCTATGTCAAACGTTTTGCCGCGAGTCATGCAATAGCCAATGTCCTCCACTTCTGCCCAGGTCAGGTCGCTCTCGACGTAGGCTTTAGTCATTGCAATCAGGAGATCCTGGTAATTGTTGCCTTCCTCAAGCGTCAACATCGTGTGAGGAATATCCAAAATCCGGTCAAATCGCTGATACCAGCATTTGGGCTGATATTTAACGCCTGACTCAAATAGCGATCGGTGATCATGATTGCCCACTGCAATATCACTTTCACTAGAAATTGCAAACGTGGGGGCGATCGGACCTCGACGCGATCGCTTCAAAACATCCGTTCCCATCAATAGAAACACCCGAAGCGCTGGAATCATGAATCCGTTATAGCCATAGCGCACTGCCTCAGGCTTGGGATTCACCCACTCGTTATAAGCGTCAAGATTGCGAACAAACAGATCAATTACTTTGCTACTGCTGCTGAGGAATGCAGCGTACAAAATGGTGCGGGAAATCACGTGAGGACGCTCCACGGCAAGCCAACCCGCTAACGTACCACCGCCCGACAAGCCGCCAACTACCACCTGTCCCCCTAATGTTTGCGCGAGTTGGAGCCACTGTAAGGCAAACTTTTGGTAATCTTCGGCTTTAGTGGGCAGCGGTGGCGGATTATCTTTACCCCAGTCACCCGCTAACCCGTGTCCCGGCATTCGTGGAATCAGCACATTGTACCCAGCCCGAAATAGCGATTCTGCCATTGGTACAAACTGATACGGGCCAGCCGTAAAGCCATGAAAAAACAGACAAGTTTTGGCAGCAGGCGCAGGTTGAAAATAAAAGCGAGAGCGACAGGCTTCATTGCGGACGGGCAATGCATCTTCACGGGCTTTGATGTCACGGACTACAGCTGAGGTGATAGCAGAGTAGCTGGGCATAGGGAAGTTGAGGAAGAGAGGGGTAGAGGTGATGAATTGCCGTTTTGGTCACACTCGCCAGTCGTGAACGTGATGCACAACTTGGGAAATGTTATAAATTAAACCTCCATCATTGTATGAAGGTTCTAATGGAACGTCTTTAGCCGTTTCGGGCGATTCTCTCTAGCCTTGTCGGAGGAGGCTCAAGACATAAATTCTGATGCAACTAGCATGGAGCCAATTCCAGCGTCAGTAAAGATTTCTAGCAACAGAGCGTGGGGAATGCGTCCGTCGATGATGTGGGCCGCTCGGACTCCTTGAGCGAGCGATCGCACACAGCAATTCACTTTAGGTATCATTCCGCCTGACACTACTCCAGATTCAATTAACTGACGAGCTTGTTGAATATCCAGTTTGGCAATCAGGCTAGACGGATCGTGATAGTCCTGCAAAATTCCAGGTGTGTCAGTTAATAAAATCAGCTTCTCTGCACCCAGTGCTGCCGCCAGTTCACCTGCCACGGTGTCAGCATTAATGTTGTAAGCCTGTCCCGTATCATCCGCTGCCACACTAGAGACAATCGGAATGTAGCCAGAATTCACCAAGGATTCCAGGACGCTGGCATCAATGCTGCTGACATCCCCTACAAAACCGATTCCTGCGTCATTTTGGGGACGTGCCTTAATCAGATTGGCATCCTTGCCACACAGCCCGATCGCAGAGCCTCCTGCCTGGTTGATCAGGGACACAATTTCTTTGTTGACTCGACCGACCAGCACCATTTCCACCACATCCATTGTGGCAGCATCCGTTACCCGCAACCCATTCTTAAATTGCGGCTCAATGCCTAATTTGCCCAACCAAGAGTTGATTTCGGGTCCGCCACCGTGAACCACAACAGGACGCAAGCCGACGCAAGCCAGAAACACAATATCTCGCATCACTTTGGCTTTGAGCATGCTGTCTTTCATTGCTGCGCCGCCATACTTGACCACTACAGTGCGTCCGGCAAACTGCTGAATGTAGGGCAGGGCTTCACTCAGGACTCGGACACGAGTTGCTTCGGCTTTTTGGATGTATTCACTATCGAGATAGTCTTCGCTGATCATCGGCAATTGAATTTTGTAGAGGGGTTGAATGCAGTTTAGAGGAGGTTGCCACACTCAACAATGTCAGATTTAACTTTGTCGGATTTAACTTTTAGGTGAACGGCGATCGCTCGGTTTGATTGTTTTGTCTATTTCTTCCAAAACTCGACTGGCGACATAGCTAGGCGGAGCGCTGCCATTGATTCTGACACGCACGTCAGCCTGAGCATAGAGGTGCTGTCGCTGTTCCAGGAGGGTTTGCAGCTTTTGCATCGGGTCGGGAGTTTGCAGCAGTGGGCGGGTCGTGTTGCCCTTGAGCCGCAGGTAAAGCTGGTCGATGGGCACGTCTAGCCAAACCACAATGCCGTGATGCAAGTAGCTCCAGTTTTGCCGCTGAAGCACAATGCCGCCTCCGGTAGCGATCGCCAGTCTTGTGTAAGCCGATAATTCTGACAATACCTGCGTTTCAATCCGTCGAAATGCTTCTTCGCCTGACTCTGCAAAGACTTCCGACACTGACTTTCCAGTTAACTGCTCAATCATGGCATCGGTATCAAAAAAGCGATACTTCAACCGTTTTGCCAAAATGCGTCCGATGGTTGTCTTGCCTGCCCCCATCATGCCAACCAGATAGAGGTTGACCCCCTTCAACAGATGCTTCTCGGTCACATCGCTGAGTGGGTTAATTTCGTATGAAGATCCTGCCATTGTTCCTGCCACAGCAAATTCTTAAGATTTAGTTTATCGAGATTATGGCAAGATTACAGGTCGCTTTTGTGGGCATTAGGGATTAACGACGGGGGCGATCGCCTTCATCTTCAAAATCGTCCTCAAAATCCCAATCTTCCTCGTCTGAGTCTTGCTGGGAAGCGGGTTCATTATCCAGTTCATCGAGCGATCGCGCGGGCGGAATGATTACCCGGTAGTCTGCGTCATACACCGATTCGGTTTTACCCACGCCAGAGTCACTCGGCTCTCGATAGCTGTAGGAATAGACCGAACCCGACTGGTAGCTAGTTTTGGGATCTCGGCGCACCTCATAGTCCGTTTGCTGCGGCTGAACAGGACTTGGGGGAGGCGCATCCGGCTCCTCTTCCCAGTCCTCCCACTCTTCCCGTTCCTCTGGCTCCTGAATATAGGTTTGGGAATTGTAGGACGAACTCGAATAGGATGAACTCGCTTGAGGACTTGCCTGAGCAGGTGGCGTATCTACAGGTTCCTCATAATCCTGCCAGTCTTCCCACTCTTCTACAGGAGCACCAACATTTTCCCAATCATTGCTAAAGTCAAAGCCTGACTTAGGTTTAGGCGATGCTGACTGGGTGTAGCTGGTGGTTGTGTTAGTGGAAGCTGCCCCTGCTGTAGCAGCAGTTGAATAAGACGAATTCTGCGATTCAGCCCAGCCTTTGTCCCACGATTCATCGGCTGAAGTAGAACGGCTGGTTTCGCGTGGGGCAGTAGGACGGCGAGTGCGCGGGGCAGAAAAAGTACTAGAAATTCCAAATAGTGCTGCGATAACCAGTGTAGTGAAGGCTCCAGCAGCGATCGCCCCTACCATCCACGCTGCCAACGGAAATGCCTGCGTCTGCACTCCCAAAATCACCAGCGGCACCGCAGGTGACCAGTTTTGCAGAGCAAATAGCGTTAACCCTCCCAGGATGGCAAGCAGCAGCGCAAGGCGAATTACTGGCACGGCTTATCCTCCAGTGGGCGATCGACTGTGAATAATCGGACAGCGGGCAGTAGACGGTAGGTATTCACAATCCTCAGTATAGGATTGATGGCGCAACCGTTGCATCAAGGGAAGGAGGAAGGGGAGCGATGCGAAGCGATTCCCCCTTTGGAGGAATCGCTCCTCTACATCTACGCTTCATCTCCCAAGTGTCCTTCCCAGCGCTTGATTGGTACACAATTGATGTCTAACTGATCGAGCGCTCTAGCTACAACAAAATCGACTAAGTCCTCAATGGTTTGAGGATTGTGATACCAGGCAGGAATGGCAGGAACGATTCTAGCTCCGGATTCTGCCAGAGTGGTTAGGTTTCGCAGATGAATCAGGCTAAATGGTGTTTCGCGGGGCACCAGCACCAGTTTGCGCCCTTCTTTAAGCTGCACATCTGCCGCCCGTTCTAACAGGTCAGAACTGAGTCCTGCAGCTAGTTTGCCAATGGTACTCATGCTACAGGGCATAATCACCATACCCAGGGTGCGGAATGAACCACTGGCAATGTTTGCACCAACGTCGCCCCAGGGATGACAGTGCAGTTTGCCGCCCGTTTCAACCTGGGCTTGCGATCGCCAAAACTGCTCTTGCTGAACACCTTCTAAAGGCATTCGCACATTTTGCTCAGCTTGCCAAACCATGTAGGTCGATTTGGAGGCAACTAACTCAACCGAGTAGTCTGCCTCCAGCAAATATTTCAGGGCACGAACGGCATAGATTAATCCAGAGGCTCCAGTAATTCCTAAAATTAGCGGTTTGTTTGAAGTCGATGTTGCAGGTGAAGTTAGAGACACGCAATTACACAGAGCAATGACACCAGGGAATACCCCTGTTTTTAATCATAAGCCTCTGACGGTTGCTCGTTTTCTGGCTCTAGCTCCGGCTCAAGGGGTGAAACATCATCTACATCGTCATCGGTGGCTTCACTGCCGCCACCGACCGCCACTAGGTCAATCTGCTGACGATAGTAGTCCACGCTCTTGACTTGAACTTCAACGCGATCGCCCAGTCGGTACTGCTTGCGGTTTTTGCGCCCGACCAGCTTTTGCTGACGAGAACGGTACTCATACCAGTCATCCTTAAGGGAACTGACGTGTACTAGTCCTTCGACTAGCAGTTCCTCAATTTCCACAAAAAAGCCGTAGGACTGCACTCCAGTAATTAGACCGTGGAACACTTCCCCGGTGTGCTCCTGCATAAATTCGGCTTTTTTCAGCCCTTCCAGGTCAGCTTCGGCTTCCTGGGCCAGCTTTTCTCGCTCACTCAGATGCACCGCAACCGCAGAGAAATGTTCCTCTAGCTCACTTTGAATTTCGGGCGGCAGCACATTCCAGGTGATCTGCCCGTGACAAGAGCTGCTGCGGAGATCCACGGATTCTTTAGAGCGAGTTGAACGGCGATCGCGCCCAAATTCAAACACCGCGTTCAGCACCCGGTGCACCAGCAAGTCGGGATAGCGGCGCATCGGCGATGTGAAGTGCGTATAGCCCTGCTCTAGCGCCAATCCAAAATGATTTCCCGGCGTAGTGCTATAAATTGCAGGCTTAAATGTAGACAGCAGCAGGTAGGTCAATACTTTCTCTGCTCTCGATTCAGCAAACTCCCGCAGCAACCGTTGATAGTCACGTGGATGTACCGCATCCTCTTCTTCCAGGTGAGTGTCGATACCCATATTGCCTACCAACTTCAGCAATTCCTGCACATCAGCAGGGTCAGGGGTACGGTGAACTCGATAAATTCCTGGCACCTGGAGTGCCTGAAGGTGAGACGCAACTACCTGATTTGCCAGAATCATCAGTTCCGTAACGATAGAACGGGCTGGCAGTAGGGACGAAACCACCATTGCCCCCAACGCTCCCTCGTCGTCATACTGAAACTTGGGCGAAAGGTATTTGCCGAGTTCTGGGTTGCTTTCATTCGGAAAGATTTTTTCGGGCAGGTTTAGCTCAAATGCGCCCCGCTGCCGTCGCTGCTCTCGAATGGCTTGACTCAGAGCAAACAGTTGATCTAGCAGTTCAAAAACGGGCGTAAACTCCTGTAGCTCCTCCAGAGAGGGCAGCGGATAGCTCAAGGTTGGATCTGTTTCAGGAGATTGGTTACGCTGCAAAATCGCCTGAACTTGCTGGTAGTTCAGCTGATGGTGAATTTGAATAGCGCTGGGCTGGATTTCAAATTCGAGCAATTGTCCGGTCTGATCCACTGTCAGCAATACCGAAATCGTGAGGCGGTCCTGATTCGGTGCTAGAGCACAGCAGCGGCGAATTTGCTCTGGAAACATTGGCAACACGGTTTCGCCTAGATAAACCGACGTGCCTCGCCGCTGAGCTTCTACATCTAGCGGCGACTGAGGTTCTACATAGAAAGCGACATCAGCAATGTGAACGCCAATGCGCCAGCGATCGCCATCGAGTTTCTCCAAGGTCAAAGCATCATCAATTGCCGGTCCGGAGGGTGAACTTGGTCCATCAATGGTAATTGCAGGCAAGCTACGTAGGTCTAGCCGCTTCTTTAAATCGCCTTTACGCAGCTTGGTTGGCAGGGCTTTAGCCGCTTCTATCACCGTTTCAGAAAAGCTACGCGGCAAGTCATGTTTGCAGCAAACAATGTCAATATCAGAAGCCGCCTGAGCATCACTTCCTAAGATCTGAGCAACTCTGCCAAGGGGCGGCAGTTGCCCCAGAGGGTAGCGCAAAATTTCAACGTGAACCAGCTGATCAACCGCATCTTCCAGTTTGCCGCCATTCGATTTAAGGTCAAGCTCAAACAGCAGTCGATCATCCAAGGGAACAGCGCGATAGCTGCTGTCTGCCTGTTTAACCCTTGCCAATACTGAAGAGTTAGCCCGCTCTAAAATCAACCGGACCTCTCCTTCAGGGCTGCGTCTGCGACTACCTTCCTTAGTCACTTTGACTAGGACGCGATCGCCATTCCAGGCTGTATTCAGTTGGCTCTCGCGAACGTAGATATCCTCAGCCCCTTCTTTGTCTTGAATGGCAAAGCAAAAACCTTTACTAGAGCAGCGCAGCTTGCCCTCAACGACATCTTCTTCAAATACGCGGCGGTATTTGCCTCGCTCCTTCAGTAAAATGCCGATCTTCTCCAAAGCATCCAGGGCAATTTGTAGCTTACGGATACTGGCATCATCCTCACAATTGAGCTTTTTTTCTAAAGCTTTGGGGGCTACTAGTTTGTCATCCGTAAAGTTTGCCAGCAGCGACGCGATCGAAAATTCCATGCAGCGATTGATCCTTCTCTGTAAGTTTGGTGTTTTGACCTTGTTCTTTTGCTGTCTGAGTGAGCCACGAGCCTGTCTTGAGTAAGCTCATTGCCCTCTTTAATGCTCTCACGAGCCCAATCTGAACCTGGCGATCGCAGTATCAAGCAGCTCAAAGTCCTGCTTCTGCGTAGCCAACCTTCTCACCGCTGTTGCAGCTTTCCTTGCAATCAGGGCATGAAAATCAAACAATGACCCGAAAAGCGATTGCATCGTTCGTTCCATCAGTCTGCTGAAAATGCTTTAGCTCCGCAATCTGAAAATGGGAGCAATGACATCAGTGACAGCAATGAGTGGGCGACAGTGCAGCTAAGGGGGAACAACGGTAGCTAACACCGAATTAGGTCAACTAAGTTGGAGAAGTGCAAAAAATTTCGGCTAATTTGCACTCTGTACACTGTATTTATATTTCGTAATTAGCGCGAAGCTGTCAAATCCTGCCGAAAAATTTACTTAGATTCATAATATATCTATCTTGGAGTTCTAATTAGAGTGCGCCTCGCATAGCCGATTGACCCTGCATCTAATTCAGAACTAAACATATAGCGATAGTCGGAATAGCCGTGACTCCAAAACTCACCGTTGTCCAGTCACGATATACGCTACACGCTTACCGATATTTGTAGCGTGGTCTGCCATCCGCTCCAGGTGACGAATCACTAATACGAGCAGCACAATTGGCTCGATCGCCCCCTGAATGTTGGTTTGGTTTGCCAGCAGGGTATACAATTCCTCGTAGTCTGAATCAACGTCATCATCCTTGACCTTGATATCCAAACCTGATTCTGCATCCAGATTGGAAAGTGCTGCCAGACTCATCGCCAGCATTGCCCGACAGCGATCGGACATCACCTGCACCCGATCCATACAGGGATGAACTGGGTAAGGAAACAGCTTCATCGCAATTTCTCCCAGATCATCAGCATAGTCGCCAATTCTTTCTAAATCGCGCACAAGCTGCATGAGAGCACTGAGCAATCGCAGATCTTGAGTCACAGGAGCCTGAAGCGCCATCAGATTCACGCAGTCAAGCTCAATCTGTCGGTAAAACTGGTCAATCTGTTTATCTTGTTGGGCAATTTGCTTGGCCGCATCTAGATCTCGCTCAAATAGAGCTTTGCGGGCAAGCCAGCAGGAGTTTTCGACTAGCGCACCCATACGTAAAACGTCACGCTGTAAGCGTCTGAGTTGTCGTTCAAACTGAATTCGAGTAGGTTGAGAAGCGTTCAAGGAGATTCTCGCGAAGCTTAGGTGCGGTAGATACAGAAACGTGAAAATTCACAAATCACGAAAATTGGATGATTTGATAACCCTAAAAGTCCCCAAATTTTAAGTTTTCAAACCAGTATAGACATTTCAACAGGAAGAGAGCAGGTAAAAATGTATGGAGCAAACAGAACCGAAGCAGACAGGGTAAAGCCGAGAGGAGTTTTAGCGGGTTAGCGATAAGACAGCACAGGTGAAGCTTGCCTCTGTTACATCATGTGACAAATTGTTCAAGAATGACGTGATTTAGCCGACAGTGATGAACGTTGGCGCAAAGCCTACGAAGTAGAACATATTGCCCATCAAATCAGGAGTTTTTCAGCTATGTCATTATCAGATACCCAAATCTTTATTGCATTGGTCGTTGCTTTAATCCCTGGCGTTATGGCGTTTCGGCTCTCTACAGAGCTCTACAAGTAACGCTCTGTGGCGCGAAGCGCTACCCCGTTCATAAATTCTGGGCGTAGAAATTTATTTCCGCGTCCAGAATTTGTATAGGGAGACTGAAATCAGTTAGAGATAAATGGATTGTGAGAGGTACATTTTTTCAGTGTAACGCTCACAATCCATTTGAAGTTGCTATACTTCAGCTCACAACGGCTCACAGAGTTATAGTCATTTTCTAGAGATGCCCGAAAGCTGTCTTTAATTTTCAAAAGGAATTTTCAAAAGGGTTGCTTTTACTGTCCCATCTGATCTAGCCTCAACCTGTTAGTTCAGCTCATACCCCTTCGGGGTGTTTCGATTCCTTTTCCGAGGCGAGTATGCTCTCAATTAGGGGTTTTCTCGGATTCGGCAGTCCCCTTGGATAGAGCAATATTCAACATCATGAACGCAACCCAGCCCTCTAGACCTCCACTCCACATCGCGCCCCCCGCTCAACGCTCTGTACCTCGGACAAGGCGACAACCGCAGCAGCGCCACCAACCCCATCAAGTTGTGGCGACTGAAGTTGGAGTAAAGCTGGCAGTGAATGTGGTTTTGGCGATCGCTGCTGTTTCTGCTTTGGTCAAGCTCATTCCCTACAACCTGACCCAGCAAGCAAAGCTGCGTGAGCTAACGACTGAGGTTGCTGCGGTTGAAGGGCGTGTTGATCAGATCCAGACAGACTTTAACCGACATTTTGATCCGCGTCAGGCGACCAGTGTGATGCAGGAGCAAACTAGCAGAATTGAACCTGGGCAACGTCCTATCGTCTGGGTTGATCCGCCTAGCTCCGACTCTAGTGCGCAATGACACAACGAGGGATTGGGAGATTGAAGGGAGTCCCTCCCTTGGCACGGGTAGTATGTCTCTAGTAGCCTTGGCTACACAGGCAGCTATTCTGTTTTGACAGCCCCCCTTTCGGTCATGGCGATTCAAAAATTTCCGCTGGCAACTCTGCAAAAGGTTAGACAGTACATCAAAAATACGTTAGTCCTACCCAAGTCGGAGCAACATTGGACTTGGACTAGCTCTAAGTCGGCAGATGAATTGCCTGAACCAAATTCTTTAGATGCTCTAGGCGACTTGTTTAAGTTTGGGGGAGTGATTGAAAGCCAGTTGACCTCTCCTAGACCGTCTGGTCATTGGCTAGTTAGCACCCTTAACCCAGGCACCGCCCTGGCAAAGCTGCCGGGATTGAAGCTGAAACCAGGATTTCGGCTCATTAGCTATCTCTACCGAGCTGAGGTAGACGGTGCGGGGGTTGTCTGGGCAATTCCAGAAGCGTTTGGGACGACAGCCCAGCTTGAAAAGGCGATCGCCGCCGCAGGTGCTCTCGATCAACCGCCTAAACCCGAATCGGCCCTGACAGATTTTATGCAGGCGATTGAGGGCGATCGCTCTCCTCAGTCTTTTATCATTGCCTCACTCCTACGGCGAGAATTGCTAGAAATTGGGGCACTAGGTCAACACCGCAACTGGAGCCATCACCGTTTAATCGATGAGCCACCTGCTCAGGTCAACTGGCAGTGGAGCACCGAGCAGCCCAAAGACCTCTCGCCTAAAGTACGGCTCTTGCCAGACCAGGCAGCAGTCGAGTTTTTTACTTGTCGCACTGTTGCCCCTATTGCCCTATTTCGCCACATCGATCAATACTTGCCAGGTCAATACAAGGCTAATAGTATCGATCGAGTCGTGGCGATCGCACAGCGATAAGGAATGCAAAATTCAACTATTGCCACAAAAGGCTAATATTTAGCCAGAAAGCCACTTGATTTTGGTGATTAAACTGAAATAGGACGATTTTCTACCTAGAGAATGACTTACAGCTCAGCTTAATGATGCAAAGTTAAGTTCATAAGCAACAGCAACCCTCGCTTTGGGGACGAACTTTTCAAACAGTATGAACATCGATCACGTTCATTTCTATGTTGAAGACGCAATAGCGTGGCGCGATTGGTTTGTTTATACTCTTGGCTTCTACTCAATTGCAGGGCACTCTACGCTTCACACTCACACAGAGGTTGTTAGAAACGGCAAAATCCATTTTGTCATTTCGTCGCCGCTGACCGATTCTAGCCCCGCCTCTGACTATCTCAGCTTGCACCCTGCTGGCATTGCAGATGTTGCTTTTCAGGTTGTGAATTTAGAGCAGGCGATCGCTACCGCAACTGCTCACGGAGCGCAACTGCTGCACCCCATTCAAACAGAACAGCAATCTCAGGGGCTTTTGAAATGGGCCAGCATATCCGGTTGGGGCGACCTGACCCACACTTTAGTGGAGCGATCAGGATTTACATCCCTACTCCCTCACCGGGCTGAGCCAGGACAGGAGGTTGAACAACTCATCAGGCTGGATTTGAGCCAGTATCTTTCCACTCAACCAGATGGGTTGCCCAACTTTATTGACATAGACCATGTCGTGTTGAATGTTGCAGCCGGAAGCTTAGCAGACGCTGTACTTTGGTACGAAAAAACATTGGGATTTGAACGACAGCAAACCTTTGCAATCCAGACAGAACGTTCAGGTTTGTCCAGTCAGGTTCTAGTTCACCCCGAAAGTGGGGTAAAGTTTCCAATCAACGAACCTGCTTCAGCGACCTCCCAAATTCAAGAATTTTTAGATGTTCATCAGGGTTCTGGAGTACAGCACATTGCCCTCCAGACTGGGGATATCGTGCAGACCATTGCCCATCTGCGCCAACGGGGGCTAAACTTTCTGCCCGTTCCCCTCACTTATTACAGCCAGTTGCGCCAGCGACCTGGGTTTTGCCTAGCAGAATCAGAGTGGCAGGCGATCGCCCAACAGCAAGTGCTAGCAGACTGGTCAGAAGGCACCCCCCAGGCAATGCTGCTACAAGCTTTCACTCAACCAATCTTTGAGCAACCTACCTTTTTCTTTGAGATCATTGAGCGCCAAACCTACTGCTACGCCGAACGTTTGATCCAGGCAGAAGGATTTGGGGAAGGTAATTTCCGAGCCTTGTTTGAGGCGATCGAACGTGAACAGATTAAGCGTGGTAATCTTACTTAGAGTTAGAAATTAGAAATTCAAAATTTCAACTAAGAGACTTCCCCACCCTAAGCCTCTAAAAACTTCTAATCTTGCAAGACATCTTCAGCTCTAACAGCTAGACCTTAAGAGCCTAATAGAGAAGAGCTTAATAAGGTGCAAATCGTCAGAAGTATCTTCAGCTTTTCTTTAAAGTTTTCAAAAAGGCTAGACAACACTAGGCTTTGGTGGTACAAATGTTCTATGGAGTGATCCGTCGCTCTTAGCCACCGCTCCCAACACTACTCCTATGGAACGCCTTACTGAAGTCCAGCAACAGCTTTATGATTGGCTAGCCAGCTACATCAAAGAATATCAGCACTCTCCTTCTATTCGGCAAATGATGAAAGCGATGGGGCTTAAATCTCCCGCTCCTATTCAAAGCCGTCTTGAGCATTTGCGAACCAAAGGCTACATTGACTGGACAGAAGGCAAGGCAAGAACAATTCGGCTGATCCATAGCATTGCTCAAGGTGTGCCAATTAGAGGTGAAGTTTTTGCAGGGGGTGCGCTTGAACCTGCTACTGATGATGACACGATCTATCTTGACATTGCAGGGCTACAGCTTCGTCCCCAAGACTATGCGCTAAGAGTCACAGGAGACAGCATGATCGAGGCAATGATCGCTGATGGTGACTTTGTCATCATGCGCCCTGTGCAAGAACCCGACCGCCTGAAGGATGGCACCATTGTTGCTGCCCGAGTTGAAGGAGCAGGCAATACGCTGAAATATTTCTATCGCGAACAAGATCATGTTCTGCTAAAGCCCGGAAATTCCAAGTATGACGTGATCAAAGAACCCCTAGAGAGAGTTACAGTTCAGGGCGTCTTGGTTGGCGTATGGCGTGATTACAGTTCCATAAAATAGTTGAAATAGCTCTGAGATTGGCTTCTGAGATTGGCTATTGACTGAGATTTGTTGGAACAAGTATGTGGCTTAACAAGCGGGGGATCTGCTAGCAGATCCCCCGCTTTCTAGATCTAGGTATCTAAGAGGCGAACGGCTTTACAATTCTTTGAATAAGGGGGTCTCAAGCATCAGGTCGCGTAGGAAATCTTTAACTGATGACTTTCCTTAAATCCCTATTCCTTACACCCTCAATTAATTCTCATGTCTTCACTCATATTGGATCAGACGTATTACTATCATTAAGCTGTTAGACTCTGTTTCAAGGTTGTTGCTTTCATGACTACCTTGACGTGTGTTCTACCTTACTGGCAATTTGGATTGGTCATCCGCAAGAGTGAGGTTTTAACCAATGCGCCAAATTAACTTTGTAATTATCTTTGTCTTCTGCCTGGCTCTCGTCCTGTTTGGGATTGAGAATACAGAACCTGCTGTCATTCATGTTGTTGAAGGAGTTGAGCTACAAGCGCCCCTATCGGTTGAGTTGCTTTTAGCAATGGGAATTGGGGCAACATTAGCCTGGGTCTTTAGCGTTTGGACGCAGATTCAGCGGGTGTTGGAATCAGGGAAAGAAATTCGTCAGCGTGACGTTCGAATTGAAGAGTTGGAGCAAGATGTACAGCGCTATAAGGTAGAGCTAGAAGAGCAGCAACGGCTTTTGCCTGCCTCCCAATCTCGAACTGAAGATGTCGAAGTCACTGAGGTATTTGCAGCTAAATAGCTTGTATACCCTACTGGATGCTGTTGACGATAATGCTACCAATGCTATTGATGATGAATGCTTCTGCCCTAATTGAGCCGCTCCGCCCTTGGAGCCTGTGGGTGCCGCTTTTGTTTCTCAACCTGATTGTGATAGCAGCGGTGTATTTTGTCCGAATTCGTATCAGGTAAGCTTCTCTCCTATGACCCAATCCCTGGCACAAAACGCGATCGCCCTGCTGATTGACCTGGCAGAGCGAGGAGAAGTAGATCCCTGGGATGTGCAAGTGATTGAAGTCATCGATCGGTTTCTGAGTCAACTCAAACCGACGCAAACCGTCGAGTCAGGTCGAGCACCCTATGAGGCTGACCTATCGCAATCAGGACAGGCTTTCCTGTATGCATCGATGCTGGTTTTGCTGAAGGCAGACAGTCTGGCTCGCCTGGAGGCAGGAGCCGAAGCAGAGATCGTCGAAGAACCTGAATTGTTAGATGAGGCAGGGGCAGGTCAACCCTTGCCGCTGCATTTAGAGCGACGGATTCGGCGACGGGCGGTGGCCCGTCCACCCCAACAGCGGCGGGTCACGCTCCAGGAGCTGATTGCTCAACTTGAGCTGATGGCGACCGCAATGGTGGATCAAAAGCCCCGTTCGCGGGTGCGCCGCCCTCGCTCACAATCTCGCTCACAGGCGGTGCGGGCGATCGCCCAGCTTGCTCACCAGGAAAACCTGTCAGAGGTTGCAGCCGCAATCGACCAGTTTCTTGCTGAGCATTGGGATGAGATTAGTCAGGGGCAGGACTGGCTAGATTTTGAGTCGCTTCTAGACGTTTGGATTAATCCAACTGGAAATGGAGTGGCAGAATTTACTAAGCCTGTTGATTTGCACAGTCATTCTCCTCAGGGTGATCGGGTTGCCGTGTTTTGGGCACTGCTGTTTCTTTCGTCCCAATCCAAGGTAGAGCTATCTCAAGAGGAGTTTTACCAAGATTTGAAGGTTCGGAGCCTAAGCCGTGATGCGACAACTGAGCCAGAATTCCCAGCGATCGCCTTGCTAGACTGAAGCGATTGCTAAATTCTTCACTCGCCGCGGGTGATATTGAACGTCGTGCAACTGTCTTGCCTGTAAGCTTCTCTGCAGTTTCCATTAAGTAAATTCCGGTTTTGCTAACAGGCTTAATGTAGATTGTGCAAAATTGCTATTTTGTATCCAGTAATTCCCAGAGATTATGGAAAACTGGAACAAGTTGACCAAATCGACATCAACTAAGCAGAAGCTAACCTAGCCCAGGATTGAGAGAAAATACTTATGAAAGCCATGATTCTGGCAGCAGGTAAGGGTACTCGTGTACGCCCTATTACCTACACCATCCCTAAGCCAATGATTCCGATTTTGCAGAAGCCAGTAATGGAGTTTTTGCTGGAACTACTGCGTCAGCATGGCTTTGACGAAATCATGGTGAACGTCAGCCATCTTGCCAACGAAATCGAAGGCTATTTTCGAGATGGTCAACGATTTGGCGTTCAGATTGCCTATTCCTTTGAAGGGCGAATTGAGCCCGACGGAACTCTGGTTGGCGCAGCGCTTGGCTCCGCTGGAGGAATGAAGCGCATCCAAGATTTTTCTCCATTTTTTGATGACACCTTTGTGGTGCTTTGCGGTGATGCCCTAATCGACTTAGATTTGAGCGCAGCCGTGCGCTGGCATCGTGAGAAGGGTGCGATCGCCACAGTCGTTATGATGCCTGTACCCCGCGAAGAAGTTTCCAGCTACGGTGTGGTTGTCACAGATGAGGAAGGGCGGATCAAAGCCTTTCAGGAAAAGCCCTCCGTCGAAGAAGCCCTAAGTACCGACATCAACACGGGTATTTACATTTTTGAGCCAGAAATCTTAGATTACATTCCCTCTGGTGAGGAATACGATATTGGCGGACAACTTTTCCCCAAGTTGGTAGAAATGGGTGCGCCCTTCTACGGCATCTCAATGGACTTTGAATGGGTAGACATCGGTAAAGTACCTGATTACTGGCGCGCAATTCGTAGTGTCTTGCTAGGTGAGGTCAAGAACGTAGATATTCCTGGGCACCAGGTTGCCCCCGGCATTTACACCGGGCTAAATGTCTCAGTGAATTGGGACAAAGTTGACATCAAAGGTCCGGTTTACATCGGCGGCATGACTCACATTGAAGACGGAGCCACAATCATTGGACCAACGATGATTGGCCCAAACTGCTACATTTGCAGCGGCGCGACCGTAGACAACAGCGTCATCTTTGAATATTCCCGCCTTGGCCCCGGAGTGCGCTTAGTCGATAAGCTAGTGTTTGGTCGCCACTGTATCGACAAGACTGGAGCTGCCATTGATGTACAGGCAGCCGCATTGGATTGGCTGATCACCGATACTCGTCAAGTTCTCCCCTCGCAACCCCCCGCCGAGCGACAGGCGATCGCCGAGCTGCTAGGAAAGGGATAGGAGAAGGGATTAGGAGCTAGGAACTAGGGGCTAGAGGGTGAGGAGATAAATTATCTTCTGGGTTCTTCATAACCCTAGTCCCCAGCCCCTAGCTCCTAGCCCCTATTAAGATTCCGCCCATATTTTCTGTTTCTCATGCAAGATCATGTTAGAAATCAGAGAATAACCTGCTGTAGCAAGTCTTAGCATTGAGCATTGGGCGCATGAATCAATTAACGCTGCAATGGGTAGAGGCAGGTCACGTCAAGACCTACACCATTGCTGATAAACAGCAGTCAATTAACTCGTCTGGAGGCATTCGGATTGGGCGTGATCCGGTGCGATGTGACCTGGTATTAACTCATCCAACAGTATCGGGTTTGCACGTCGAAATTTTTTATAATCCCCAGCACGGCGGGTTTTACTTGCGAAATTTGCGAGATACAAACCCTCCCCTTGTCAATCGGCAAAAGCTGACTGAGGGTGAAGTAGCGCTGCGTCAGGGTACCAGTATCTATTTGGGGCAGGTTGAGCTTCAGGTGGTGGCGATCGCCTCAAGCGTTGCTAATACGGTCGCCGTACCGCCACCTACTGCAACGACACCAGTACAACCGACGGAGCATCCTGCGGCTTCCCGGGCAAGCACATCGTATGGACTGAAGTGTCCTAGATGTCATCAAGTTTCGCCCTATGAGCGGCTTAGTCTTGGCTGTCCCTGGTGCGGCACGTCTCTAGCTGCTGCCGTTAGCGTGCTGATGGTTCCGGGAGAAAAATAATCGCCTAAGTCCTATCCTTCTACCCTATGAATCCCGGACTTCTGCAAATTCGCTTGCGTTGGGATGATCCTGCCACAGGAGAACGACGAGAGCCCATTCTGTCCGTGCCAATTGCTCTAGGGCGGGAATTTGCCCAGATGCCTGCTTCCTTGAGGGAACAGCGAGTTGCGCGGATTATGCTGGACAGTGGCCAGGTTTCGCGATTTCATGCGCTGATTGAGCAGGATAGCGTGGGGGTGGCGATCGCCGACCAGAACAGCAGCAATGGCACCTTTGTCAACGGCACCCGCCAAACTCGAAGCTTCCTTACCAATGGCGACACCATTCAAATTGGTCCTTACCAAATTTCCGTTTTTCTAGATATTCAGTCGGCTGCCACTCCAATTGGTGATTCGACCATCCTGTTTCATTCTGAAACAGACCTGCCTGTACCTGATGCTACATCCACCCTATCCGGATCGACCCCAACGGCACCTGCGGCACGCTCAAACTTTCCACCCCCCTTCTTTCAGGCTCAGCAAGTATCGATGCGTGACCTGATGGACACCGAGTTGATGGTGCATGAGTTTGACTATGCAGCAATTGGGGCAGGACTGGGCAGCTTCATTTGGGTAGATTTGCTGCGGCTTTGTGGGGCACGGTTGAATCAAGTCGTGGCGATCGGCATGGAACCACAGCCCTACGCCCGCTACCAACGCCTTTGCCAGAATTCCCAAATTCCGCTGCACGAACGGTTGCGGTCAAACTCTGATTCTTGCCCCGATAACATTTGGGGATTTCCTAGCTACGCCTTTCGAGAATCGTGGCACAGCTTTCGCCAAGGGCAAATCGGTTCTGCACTGAAATATCTGTGGCAGGTGTTTGCCGAACCAACCCTAGCAGAAACCTATACGCCTCGCTCTGGCAATGTGTTTGCCTCAATTGACCGAGAGGCACAGCGAATTGGCTGGCAGCAGATTTTTCGCTATGGGCGTGTTTTATCAATTCGCCAAACGAATGATGGACGGTATGCGATCGCCTATTCCCGCTCGACCGCTAGCCACCGAGAACATGCCTTCATCGTGTCGCGCTACCTGCACCTGGCAACAGGCTATCCGGCAATTCAATTCCTCCCTGACTTGCAGGCTTACCGTGAAAAAACGGGCGACTTCAAATCTGTCGTCAATGCCTACGAAGAACACGAACACGTTTACCAGAAGCTAGAGCAGTATGGCGGCACCGTGCTGATTCGGGGTCGTGGCATTGTAGCTTCCCGCGTTGTTCAGCGTATTTATGAAGCCCGGAGGAAAAATCCTCATATCTCGCTGCTGCATCTGATGCGATCGCCCAAACCGCAAGGCAACAAATTTGGTAAAGCTCAACGGCAGGTCAAACATCACTACGAATTTCAGCCGTTTAACTGGCCCAAAGCCTGTTGGGGTGGAGAGTTCCGCACCGTGCTAGAGTCCGCTAACCCACAGCAGCGATCGCGCCTGCTCACTGATTGGGGTGGCACCACCACCGCCGACCGTCACGACTGGCAGCGTATCGTCCAGGAAGGGCTAAACCAGGGCTGGTACAAGATTGCCTTTGGTGAAGTCGAGCGCGTCGAGCAAGACGGGCAAAAAGGTACCATCACCTACATTCAGGAAAAGGACTTCAAAGGCAAAACTCAACTAGAGGCAGACTTCATCATTGATGCTACTGGGTTGGATGCCAAAGTTAACGCCAATCCACTGCTCGAAGATCTGGTAACACACTACGATCTGCCTATTAACACCCTGGGTCGTCTCAACGTGGCTAATGACTTCGAGCTAGTCGAAATGCGTTCCTCTGGGCAGGGGCGCGTGTATGCCGCAGGAGCATCCACTCTGGGTGGACCTCACGCTGCTGTCGATAGCTTTCTGGGACTACAGTACGCCGCCCTCGCTGCCGTTGATAGCCTCGTCTCTACCCGCGCTCCCAACCTCCGCTACCTCAACGGACTCACTTCCCTGACTCAATGGCTTAAATGGGTCACGAACCAAGCTCCCAACCAACCCTAGCTCCCAGCCCCCAGTTCCTAGCCCCTTTCCCCTATGACCCCCACTCTTCTCGGTCGCTGGCAATCTCGACTGTTACTCCTCGCTACAGTTGGGCTATTGGTAACGCTACCCTTCTCAATGGGTTGGATTGTGCTCGGTTCGTATCCAGTTTTTCTGTGGGTGTTGGGCTATGTTGCCGTCTTTGGAATAGGGTGGGACCTGCTCTACGATTGTCTACAAAAATTTCGCTGGGATCGAGACTGGCCAGCTGCGTTTCAGCTCTTAGCAGGCATCTGGGAAGCAATATTTATTCTCTTACTGTTTAAGACAATTGGATTGCCAGGAATTGCCAGAACTACCCCAATTGGTTGGTTTGCACTGCACTATAGCCTGGTCTGGCTAGCAGTCTTTACAATGTCACAAACTTTGATGCGAGTGGTATTTTTGCGATCGCGCTTTCGAGGCGGACAGTGGCTATAGAAGTAAGGACAGGAATTGTTTAGTTGCTGTCTGGTTCATAGAAGGTGATACAGACCCCAGCTAGATCAATGACAGCAAACTCTTTTGTTCCCTAAGGTTTAGTTTGTAGTTTGCCATTGGGATGAATCATTGTTCCCCCTTTTGCTTGAAACTCCTGATAAAGCTGTTCAATCTGTTCAACTTGAATGCGAAAGGTTGTCCATTCTGCTAAATGTTTGTCGTCATTTTGCTGTAGAACAATTTGGGCTGAGTCACGTTTCACAATCGCCATTGTGACAGGCTCACCTTCCCGGTAAACCGTTGTGAATCCAAGCTGCTGCTCATAAAAGGCGATCGCCTTTTCTACATCCTGACCTGCTGGAATAAGCGGGCTAATGTTGCCAAGCTTTGGTGAAGTGGTCATAAATTATTCTTCCTAACTGAATCGTGGCGATCGCTTTTTTGTTAAAAACTAAAGCATCCACTCCAGCACAATTCCCACCCGGCTGTCTTTATTAAACGAAGAATTTTGCTTTTGCATATCCGTTGAAATTCTCAAATCTTCAGTCAGCGCATAGCCAACTGATAGCGTTGTTATTCCTACTTCCTCGTCACCACCAGGTGCCACCCAAGTTTGAGTCAATGAAATATCAGCCGCTCCGGTGCGTGAGAGGGCAAGCAAAAAGCGCAATCCCAGATTGAGGTCGTCGGTAGTGTATTCATCGGTTTCTAGGTAGCGATAGCCAACCACAGGAGCAACGTTGATATAGCTACCCAATGGACGAATGTAGTAGCGCAAATCAGCGCCGTAAGCCTGGCGATCGCCCTCGAAGGTTGCTTGATAGTCAGCGCTGACCGTCAGACCCGTTTGACCGATGAACACGTCCTCAATGCCGACATTAAACCCACCCGCCTGATCGGTAGAGGGAAACTGCGAATAGCCCAGCCGCAGCCGCGTCCGAAAGCTTGGATCGCTGCGAATCTCAGACAATACATCGGGAATGTCTTCCAGCCAGCGTTGAAGAACTGGGCTATTTTTGATCGTCTCTGAATCTAAATCCACTTGTTCGGTCGCGTCAGAATTGCTTGAATCATCAGAATCTTGTGGTTCAGACGATTCTGGTGAAGGAGAAGTTTGGGCGATCGCTTCTATTTCTGGCAATTCGACGGTATAACCGATTTCAGCAGCTTCAGCATTGGAAGCGATCGCACCAAAAGAGTCCTCCGTAAAAGAAGCCTGAGTCAATTCGCCTGAAAATCCTAAATCAGCAGCTTCTCCTAATGGCGGCAGCGTTGAAAGATTAGCGATCGCAGCAGATTGAGGCACTCCGACTTGAGAAATTGCATCCAATTCAGCTATTTCGGAAGTAACGACCTCTGATGTAACCAGATCTAGATCCGATGTGGCTACAGCAGTCATCTCTGCAGACTCTATGCTTGAAGTTTGAAGGTCTGCCTGCACTTCAGGTGCCAATGCTAAAGCGGGAGCGATCGCTAAAGGAAACCAGCACATCGCCATTCCCGCAATCCGGTTCACATTTCTCACAAGACAAATCCTAGACCTAGCAATAGCCCACTCCAGAAATGCAAGGTAACCGCAATAAATTTGCAGTTGCTTACTCGCTCTGGCTGGTCGTGGTGTTGAGCAACATGACGGCAAAGTTTGACCGCTGGTGGCAGGCTGAGGAAAATTAGCAGCGTCCAACTCGGAAAAACCTGCAGCGCCACACACAACCCCGTCAACCCGTAGATACTGCCACAAAGCCAGGGCAGGAGGCTAGCCCCTCTGGCAGTTCCTAAACGCACAATAGGCGATCGCTTACCTGCCGCCAAGTCATCTTTAACCTGATGGAAGTGCGAGCAAAACAAAATCAAACTGGTGCTGATGCCAATAATAATCGAAGCAACCAGTGCAGAAATCGACCAGGACTGAGTTTGGCTATAGTAAGCAGCAGCGATCGCAAGCGGCCCAAAGCAAACAAAACAAATTATTTCACCTAATCCTTGATAACCCAAGCGAAAGGGCGGTCCCTGATAGCTATAGCCCAGAGCGCAACAGAGCAAAACAATACCAGGAATAGTGAAGTCATACTGGAGCCAGGCGATCGCCAAAACTCCAGACACACCCAGTGCCAAAAACAAGTTTCCCAACCCAAAAATCAGAGATTTGTTGCCTGTCAAATTGACCAACGAATGAGCTTTGTTTTGATCAATTCCTGTTTCCGAATCAAACACATCGTTGCTCAAGTTTATCCACGCCACAATTAAAATAGCCGCGAGTAAAAAAGTTAAAAATATTCCACTTTGAATCGTTCCTGTTTCAGCAAATGCAATGGCTGTTCCAACCCAAATCGGAATCACTGCAACACTATACATTGGCGGCTTGATGGCTGCTAGCCAGAGCTTAGATTTGGGGTAACTAAGAGACTTTGTGGTCATGGCTTAAAACTCAGCAACTTAAAACTCAGCAAGAGACACGAACAGCTTGTCTCAAACATTCCTTGTGTCCCTCCCGCTCGCATTCTCGGAATCCTACCGAGGCGTTGAGACGAAGAACACGGTTACGGGAATCGGAGACAGAGATAGGTGGGAATAACTGTTTTTCCTCCCAAGTCCACCCTACGGGAAGCTGAGCAGCAGTGCAATGTGTCAGTTTTCAAAGATTTGTGACTCTTGCTCTAGCGAACGAAGGCAGCTATGTCAGGCTGGTTCAGTCCACAAGATGCCACAGGAACCATGCTAGAACTCGACTTTTTACGATAATCTAACCGAGAAACTGCTTGACTGCTTGCTCTAAGCCAGCTTCTCAGAGAATCGGGTGCAGTGGTTACAGCAATTGGAAGTGTGCTACCTGTATTCATAGGTAGTCTAATCGGATTACACTAAACACTTCATCCAAAAAGCGCTTAGTTTAATCATTTCTATCTACTTAAAGCTGATCCATTTTGGGAAAATCTGACCTTTTTGCGTCCATGCCAGTCATACCCCATTCTGTCAATCTCTTTCAGGACTGTAAGCAGTTTTTTCAATTTCTTTCAATTTGTCAGCAGAAATCAATTGAGCAGAATGAGACGCAAATCGCTAGTATTTCCTTAAAAGTTGATCGGGTTGATCCGCTTGCTGTGCTACACGAAATTGCAACACCAGATCAGCTTCATTTCTACATCGAAAACCCCGCCGAAGATGAAGCGATCGCTGCTATTGGAGCAGTTTCATCCCTGAAAACGTCAGGGAAAACGCGTTTTTTCCAAGCTCAAAAATTTACTGAATCCTGTTTCAATTATTTAGTTTCAGCCACTTCCTCAAACCATTTATTACCACGTTGCTTCTGTAGCTTTAGCTTTTTCGACCAGGGCGCTACTTCAGAATCCACTTTCTCGGAAGCCACTATCTTTTTACCAAAGTGGCAAGTTTCTTCAAAAGCGGATCAATCGACCGTGATTTTGAACCTAGCAATCCACGCTAATTCTAATTTGGAGCTTTTGATTGAACAAGTTTGTCGTGAATTTCAAAATATTTGTCTAGCAAAGTACGGAATTTTTAACCTTTCAAGCAACATTCAATATAAATTGAATCACTGGAACGTAAATGACACCAATAACTTTAAAGTAGCCGTAGCCTCAGCATTAAAGTCTATTCAAATTCATCACTTAAATAAGCTTGTATTAGCCCATGCAGTAGATGTAGTTTCAAAATTCCCTTTTCAATGGATAGACTCACTACATCACCTCCGCAAAATTTATCCTGATTGCTACACTTTCTCAACAGGCAATGGCAAAGGTCAAAATTTTATTGGAGCTAGTCCAGAATGCCTCATCAGAATTTGTGATCGCCAGCTCAATACAGAGGCTCTAGCAGGTTCTGCACCCAGAGGTAAAACAGTGACAGCAGACGCAGACCTGGCGAATCGGTTGCTGAATAGCTCCAAAGAACGACATGAGCATCAGGTCGTAGTAGACTTCATTGCTCAACAACTATCTCGCTTTGGACTTAACCCCCAAATCCCAGCCGTACCAAAATTGCGCCAGCTAACTAATATTCAACACTTGCACACTCCGATTCAGGCAACTCTCCCAAAATATCTGCATCCACTAAAAATTCTGGCTCAGCTCCACCCAACCCCTGCTGTTGCCGGGATGCCCAGGGATTTTGCTTGTGAAGAAATTCGACGTTATGAAAAATTTGAGCGATCGCTCTACGCCGCTCCCCTTGGCTGGATTGATGCTCAAGGGAATGCTGAATTTATCGTCGGAATCCGCTCTGCCCTCATTGACGGCCATCATGCCCGTCTCTACGCTGGAGCAGGAATCGTCGCAGGTTCTAACCCAAACCGAGAGCTAGCAGAAGTCAAACTGAAGCTGCAAACTCTACTTCAAGCACTAGTTTAGATAACCAAACAACATTGTTTAAGAAGAACAATATGTTTAAAGAGCTAAAGCCTCCTTCGCTTTGTTGAAGGAGCTTTAGCTCTTTTTATTAATAACCTGGCGCCGAGCTATTTTTGCGGAGGGCAACCCCTCAACTATCTTTGCCGCAGCGATGTTTCACGACCGAGTTCGGGATGGGTTCGGAGTGGTTCCATTGCG
>NZ_JACJPC010000009.1:0-6510 GCF_014695875.1 Leptolyngbya sp. FACHB-541
CGTCAGTTTCAGTCCCGATGGCAAGCAGATTGTTACCGCAGGAGAAGATGGCACCGCTCGTCTATGGAACCTCGATGGGCAGGAAGTGCAGCAGTTCCAGGGAGATCAGGGCTCTGTCAATAGCGTCAGTTTCAGTCCCGATGGCAAGCAGATTGTTACCGCAGGAGGCGATGGCACCGCTCGTCTATGGAACCTCGATGGGCAGGAAGTGCAGCAGTTCCAGGGAGATCAGGGCTGGGTCACGAGCGTCAGTTTCAGTCCCGATGGCAAGCAGATTGTTACCGCAGGAGAAGATGGCACGGCAAAATTATTTCCGGTTCTAAACTTGAATCAACTTCTAACAAGAGGCTGCACTCATCTCAACAACTTCTTAATTGCTTACCCCGATCGCCTTAAAACTCTAACAATCTGCCACGATGACCCCGATCGCCTCGCTGCCGCTGCTCCTAATTTGGTGAAAGAGGCAGAGGTACAGGCAAGAGCGGGTAATGTGGATGCTGCAATTGATAACTTCCGCACCGCCCTGCAATGGAATCCCAGCCTTAAGATTGATAACCCTGAAGCTAGAGCAAACCAGTTGGCATTAGAAGGAGAAGCAGAGCGAGAAGCTCAACGTCTAGTTAGCGAGGGTGCAACTTTGGTGGAGCAGGGCGAAATTGAAGAGGCGATCGCCGCTTACACAAAAGCTCAACAACTTGACCCCTCTATAGAAATCTCTGCTTACTCTTGGAATGGTCTTTGTTGGCAAGGTAGCCTGCAAGGACACGCAAAAGACGTGATGTTTGCCTGCGAAAAAGCAGTTGCCCTAGCTCCTCAAGATGGCGGAATTATCGATAGCCGGGGTCTAGCACGAGCACTGACAGGTGATACTGAGGGAGCGACTGAAGACTTTCAAGTATTCATCAACTGGACTGATAATGCCGAATGGAAAACTCAGCGACAGAGATGGATTAATTCATTACGCGCAGGTCAAAATCCATTTACACCCCAGGAGCTTGAGAGCCTACATAACCAGTAGAAGATTTGGTTTGCTGACCAAAAAAAGCGACAGCTAATCTGTGATTAACTGAAGCATTCAAACCTAGACCAACGTTAAAAAAGTGACAGCTAATTTGAGAGAATTAGAAAAGATGACAAGGAGATTGTTAAAGCCTGCTGTGCCATCTCAAGCCGTATAAATCTCCTGAAAACTTCCAAAATAAAAGCTTTTGGAAGTTTGAACTAGGACGACAGGAATTTGTTAAGACGACAGATTAAGTGTTACTCGACAGTCAGGTAACAATCTGCTTGCCATCAGGACTGAAACTGACGCTCCTGAAAATGCCCTGATGTCCTTAGAACTGCTGCACTAAGTTGTGCGACATAATCTGATTATGCAGGTAATTGATTTGCATCTAGTAAAAACAAAGTCAAACTGCTTTCTGCTTGTGGGAGAACAGCAACATGACTGACAATTTCCAAATTTGCTGCATGGCGATATGAATCTGGCAAAGGTCGAATGGTAGATAAAGGAACTTCCATGAGTGTAGGTACAGCTTCGACTGGAATACCGCAGAGCTTGCCTGCTTCAGTTTGAGCAATGACTAAATATCTGTTGTCGAGAGATGTTTCACTTCTTCTATCTCTATGAAACAACCGCTGCTGTAGGTCTAAAACTGTAACTTCACGATCGCCTACATGAGCAATGCCTATGCTGTTGCGATCGCCATTAGAGCTAGGATTGCATTCAGTACCATAAATGGGAGTTTGCTTCAGAACCTTATAAACCGCCTCAATGCGCAATGCTAGTTTAAGGCTACCAATAGAAAACGCGATCGTCCTAATCTGAGAAGCAACCTTGATATTCCTTGGTATATCAGTGCTAGCAGACGGCAGACTGAATAAGCTATCGTTCATAAATTAGATTCCTAGCAAGAAAAGAAACACACAGAATGTAAGGATTTAATGAGTAACCATTGGAGGATGGACTGCTTGCTCTGAGTTTAGAGTTCGGCTGAGGATGTCCAAAAACTCCTGCTCTAGATAAGGTTTAGTGACGTAAGCACTAGCTCCTAAATGCATCGCGAGTCGCCGATGTTTATCGCTGCTGCGATAAGTTAACATAACAACAGGAATTTTTGATAAGGCTGAGACTTTACGACGATGGTTAAGAAACTCAAAGCCGTTCATGTTAGGCATTTCAATATCGCAAACAACTAGTTGAATGGTTTGATTTTTTTCAAGTTGCTCAATTGCTTCTCGTCCGTCTCGTGCTTGTAAAACCTGATAACCTGCTTTCTGTAGCGTTAGAGCTAAGGTTTGTCGCAGTCCAACCGAATCATCTACAAGCAGCACTGTAAATGGACTGCCTGCTGAACTTTGAGCATAGTTAGACAGTATAGGTTGATCCAGGGTCGTTTTGGAGGGCACCCCAATTTTGGAGGGATTGTGGTAGCTTCCAATTTGACTCATCAAAACAGCACTATCGATTACTGGAACTAACCCACCATCACCTAAAATCGTACAGCCATAAATATAATCTGGAGGAGTAACTGCACCGCCAAAAGGTTTAATGACTAGTTCTTGTTCTGTAATCATACGGAATCCGGATAGTAAAGTGACACTAATTTATTCCTCCTTCCACCAATGAAAAAGTGTGTGTCCTCGAATGGTTTGTGGCATGGCTGAAAGGGTAAGACAACGAGATGCTAATGTTTCTTCGAGCGCATCCAAGTCGTCAAACTTGCGGTTGACTAGTGGTTCGTCACTCAATTGCCCCAACCGTTCAGCAGGTTGCAGTTCTGGAGAATAGGGAGGCAGAAATTCTAGATGAATACCTTCTGGTACAACAACTTGCTTAGCTCGATGCCAACCTGCTCCATCAATCACTAGCAAGATTTGTTTGTCGGCTCCTGCTCCCGCTGCCTGAGCAAATACTTGCAAAGCTTGGTTGAACCAAACCACACTGACTCTCGGTAGGATGAGCCACTCGCTCTGTCCGGTATGGGGACAAACAAACGCATACAGATAAAGCCATTGATAGCGATGCTGTACTACTGCACTTGGACGTTGTCCTCGCTTTGCCCATACTTTGCGAATAATCGGTTTAAGCCCCAAGCGATGCTCATCAAACGCCCAAACTTCAACCTGAGCTTGAGGATAAGCTTGTCTCAATTGCTCAACTCGTTGCGGCAAGTTTTTTTAAATGCAGCTTGAGCTTCTGCATCCCCCTTCGCATGACTCGGACGAGGACGTTGTCCGCTGTAGTTGAGCTTCTGCAAATAATCCCATCCTCGTTGGGGGTGAACCTGCTCTCGACCCGTTCTCTTGGCAATCCATTGTGCTACTTTCGGTCCATTCCAAATCCCACCATCCTCAGGGGGTTCCGCAAGGCTCGGTCCAGTTCCTCCTGTTGAGTAACGCTCAGCAAGGCACGACTGGTCATCTGCCGCCCCTGCCGTCCATTCCTGATTGCCTCACTTCCTGCTTTGTTGTAAGCATAAACAACCTTACGCGCATAGGAATAGCTCATTCCCACGCTCTCGGCTGCATCAAGCAGATACCACCGTTGTGAGACAAGCCACAGCAAGTGCCAGCGTCGCGACTCAACCCGGTCGCTGCTGTTTTGATAACGTGTTTTCAGTCCCTCACTACTGAGGTGTTGTGCCAGTGTAATTGTACGTCCCATCCTTCTATCTTATAGTGTTACTCCATAACCGGATTCCGTATCAAACGATCAACTTCTAGAGCCATAATGTAGCTCCCCTGCCGCAACAGCAACAGTGGAGATGCCCAATCTTTAGGAGTAGCAACTGCCATCAACGCCTCGCTAGGAGTAGCAAAGGGCAGGGGGCATGCATAATCTAGAAGGGCTGATAGTTGATAAACAGGAACAAGGCGATCGCGCCAGTGTAGAAACAGCCGTCCACCAGACTGCTTTGTCTGCTCTGCTTTAGGAATTACGATTTCCTCCAGTCCATCAGAAGGAAAAGCTAAAGATGTGGCACCAACTGAGCAAACTAGCAGTTTAGCAATGGTTAGCGTTAAGGGAATGCGTAAGGTAAAGGTTGTGCCTTGCCCGACCTCAGAAGTAACTGTAACCGTTCCTTTAATTGCTTGTAGCTGAGAGCGAACTACATCTAACCCAACACCTCGACCTGAAAGTTCACTAACCTGAGTTGCTGTAGAAAATCCTGGTTCAAAGATCAGCTCGAGCAGTTGGATAGAGGACGCGACAGATGCTTGGTTAACAGACAGCAATCCAGAGCTAATAGCCTGTTTACGAACTCGCTCTAGATTAATGCCCTGACCATCATCCTTAACCTCGATTACTGTCTGGCTTCCCTGGTGATAAGCTCTAATCTCAATTTGTCCTTGCTCTCGTTTTCCCTGCTGACGACGGATGTCAGGTTGCTCAATGCCATGATCAAATGCATTTCGGAGAAGATGCAGCAGCGGATCATATAGTTTTTCAACAACAACTTTATCGACCAGAACGCCAGTTCCAGTCAGCTTTAACTCTACTGGTTTATGATGAGTTGCAGACAAGTCTCTCAAAGTGCGAGGAAAACGGTTGAGAATTTCGCTGAGCGGTAACATTCGTGCCCACATCAGGTCATCCCGCAGGTGATTGAGCATCCGATGCTGGGTTTCTAGCGTTTGGCTAGATTGCCCTGCTAAGAGAGTGATATCTCCTACACTTTCCTCAAAGTTGAGCAATCTCCTCCAAAGTAGACTGAAGTAATAGATGCACTTCTCCGTAGCTATCTAACTCAAGAGAATCGAAGTTAGTTTGATGCAACCAGGAAGACTCTGAAGCATGAGAGTGAGTGACGTTAGCGTTTTGTCGAAATTGTTGAGTAAGCTGATGTTGTGATGAGGAACTGTAGCGCTCTGGTATAACCAACATTTGATCTGAGAGGTCTCGAAGCTGATTTCCCATCTCCTGAAACCGAGAAAATCGTCTTAATAACTCCTGTAACGCCCTCCGAAGCTGTTCATTTTGTAAGGAAAGGGTGTTGCGGTTGATAGTAAACTCCCCTACCAGGTTGTTCATGCGCTCCAGTCGGTCTAGATTAACCCGGACTGAAAGTTGGGGGGGGTGCCTCTGGTGTTAAAGACTTACGCGATTTTTGGTCGTGCTTTAGAGTAGATGCTATAGGGGCGATCGCACTCTCTACAGTCTCTAGCTCAACAGGTTTTGGTTTGAGATTTGTATCAACAGGGGTTGCAGTATCAGGGGTAACTATAGAAGGCAAAGAATCAAACGCCTGCTCAACCGACTGCACCCATTCCTCAATTTGTGGTTGTGGGTTAGCTCCAATTGTTTCCTGGTTTGATGACGCTTCATTAGAAGAGAGCGTTGAGACATAATCTGATACTATGCCTACTGGAGATGACGGTAACTCTATTTCAAAATCTTCTGCTTGAGTTAATTCCTGAAAGTCTGTTGCAAAATCATCCCAAGTACCTTCTAGAGAAGGGAGAAGTATTTCCTCCTCATCCAAATCACTCCAGATGGTATCTAGGGATGATAGTAGGTGTGGCTCCACTATCTCTAGCTCTGTTGCTGAAGAAACAGAGAAATGAGACTCTTTTATCGAGCTAAGATTGGCTAACTCTATTAGGGCAACAGAGGGTGCTCCCCCTTCGCTGCGATCGCCTGCTATGACTGCTTGTTGCGCTGCATAAAAGTCTATCAATGCTAGTTGTGCGATTTCTAAAGCTCGTTGAGGATGAGCATTTAAAGCAGCTAAAGTTGCCTGAGCGATCGTTCCAAAGCCCGGGAGTGAAAGCAGTTCAGCAATTCCGACAAACACTTCTGCCTGTGCTCGCAGTTCCGCTGCCATTGTGCCATTGTGATGCTTAGCTAAAACTGCTGCAAGTCGCTCTAGCCCTTGACTCACATCGACTTCGAAAATGGATAGAGTAATATCAATTCCTAACTCAATTGAACTAGGAAGACTTGCGGCTTCTCCCAAAAACTCATCTAGTAGCGCCTCTAGCTGGGTGAACACAGGATCAGCTACAGTCATTACCTGTTCAGCATCAAAATATCCTAGCGTTACCTCCTCCATCAACGGTGAACGCAGACAATCATAGGCTTGAAGCAGGCTAGTTTCTAGCAAAGAGTCAATCTTTAGTGTCTCATGATGAAGCGCTTTAAAGATATCTTCTAAGCGATGAGCTAGGGTTTTAATAGCATCTAGACCGACACTAGCAGCACCTCCTTTAATGGAGTGAGCAGCTCGCATTAAGTTATGAACCTTTGCAGTGTTTCGGTCTTGTCTTAGTGTTAGCAGCTCCGTTTCGATCGTTTGCAGCAGTTCTGGAGCTTCTTGGATGAAAAACTGGTAAGCCTGGTCCCGAATATCAGGGTCGATCGCCATAGTCCTTGGGGATGTAGGAAATAGGGAATAGAGTTGTCGGGAAATAAGAGTAAGGAAGCGACTGCTAGTTTTGGAGTGACTCTGGTCTAAGCAACCATCAGGTAAAAGTTCCATAACCCTGCGGCTGTCAGCATCAAGCGGT
>NZ_JACJPC010000090.1:0-6075 GCF_014695875.1 Leptolyngbya sp. FACHB-541
CTGGTTTACACTCTGGCTTTGTGAGATTAATCCAGTGCATTAACCAGTTCTCAGGATGGCTTCCTCATCCTGTGCCTCATCGATTTTCCTCCGCCTAGAGTGATGAAAGAGGGATACAACAATACTTCGGACAAAATCTGGGCCGACTTTGAGGCTCAAACCCTGATGCGATCGCATTAAATCTTTTTTCAAACAGGACTTACGCAAGAGCGACTCTAAACTGAAGCAATGAGCTTTATCAAACTAGAGTACTGCCAGTATCTGCTGAGCAGTCCCATCAACTACACGGTAACGAATTTAGCTGACCATCTTGAGGGAGTTAGCCATGACCGCATCAACCTCTATCTACGCGGTGAGGAATTGACTCCTCGTTTGTTGCGGGAGAAACGGAGTGCAACAATCAAACCAACCTTTGCGAACAATTTCAGGCCCTTCGTCCGAACAAATTCTGAACCCTGTCCAACTAATTCATTCCTATACTTATGAACATTGCACTCTGGGGTTGGGGATCTCGCAGTCGTTGTTTGTGACACAACCAATCGGACAGGGTTTAAGCAGACTTTGATAAATATTGGCAGAGGTAGACCAATGAATATTGCAATTATTGGCGGCGGAATTGGCGGTTTGACAACTGCAAATGCGCTGTTCAAGAAGGGATTCAAGGTGCAAGTCTACGAACAAGCACAAGCTTTGCGACCGATTGGTGCAGGTTTGAGCTTGACCCCAAATGGTTTGAATAGCCTCAATGCGATTCAACCAGCAATAGTTGAGTCATTAATGAGTGCAGGCAGCCCAATGCAGACGCTTACGTTGAAACGTAGCACTGGAGAGGTGAT
This sequence comes from Leptolyngbya sp. FACHB-541, assembly GCF_014695875.1. Lineage (NCBI taxonomy): Bacteria > Bacillati > Cyanobacteriota > Cyanophyceae > Leptolyngbyales > Leptolyngbyaceae > Leptolyngbya > Leptolyngbya sp. FACHB-541. The sequence continues at coordinate 837 of NZ_JACJPC010000090.1, forward strand.
TGCGTCCGAACCGATGACAACCATGCAGCAATATGGGCAACCGATGTTAAATATTCAGTGGTCAAAGCTGCAAGCTATTCTTGCATCAACACTACCACCCGAAATCATTCATCTCCAACATCGTTGTGTTGGCTTTGAGCAACAGGACAACAAGGTTGAAGTTCATTTTGCAAATGGAAAAACAGTCCAGGCAGATTTACTGATTGGGGCAGATGGAATCAATTCTGTTGTCAGGCAGGAGATTATTGGGGATGGAACTCCGACTTATGCAGGGCGAATGTCTTGGCGTGCTGTCATCCAATATCCTCACGAGCAATTGTCTCCTAACGTCGCTATCTTAGTGACAGCATCGGATGGAAAAAATATCGTGCTGATTGATATCGGTGAGGGTTACACCTTTTGGAGTGCAGGTGTGCTATTGGCAGACGATTCTGTTTGTCAACGGGCAAGCGATGCTAAGGTACGGGTTCTGGAGTTTTTTGCAGGGTGGACAGAGCCTGTAGAAGCAATCATCGAAGCAACGCCTGAGGAGGACATTGTGGAGCGCCCCATTTGGGATCGACCGCCCCTACCACGCTGGAGCAAAGGCAGAGTCACACTCTTAGGAGATGCGGCTCATCCGGTTGTACCCTCGCTCGGACAAGGCGCGAATATGGCGTTTGAGGACGCCTACGAACTGGCGGAGTATCTTTCTACTGCACCAGATATCGAAACGGCGCTTAATGCCTATGAAAACAGTCGCGTTCCTCGTACAGAAGTCATCTACAATCGCAGTGCCGTCCGGGGTCATGACTCCTATCGACCGGATAGTGAAACTACTTTCGTTAAAATGATGAACCCCTCCCAGATGAGTCAGGATGACTTTCAAGCATGGCTTTACAGCTATCCTCCTTCCATATTCCATTGAGTTGTATCGCGTTGGTCAATATCGAATCATCCGCGCCAGCACAAATATCACAACTGATGCCAACCATACCCCTGCCACGGGACTCAGGATAGCTGCGTCAAAACTGCCCGTTGCAGCCACAATTGACCCTGAACAGGACTTACGCAGCAGCAATTTAGACTGAAGAAATGAGCTTCACCAAACTCAACTACTGCCAATATCTGCTGAGTAGTCCGGTCAACTACATTGGGACAATGTGGAATCCCTGCTTAAAACGTCTGAGAATGCTTACGTGCTAAAGGGTGCGGTTTATAGCAAGCAGTTGCCAATTGCCCGGTCTTCTAATCGTCTTGAATGCCATTTGCTTCTCAGTCAATCGTTTTAATTGGCTGCTAATTCCATTTACAATCCAACTGATTGATGGCTGGGTTGTGTTGCGATCGCCCGAAATCAAAGCGTTTTTATCTTCTTAGCGCGCCGAACAGTCAAGATAGTCACCTCGTCGTTTCATTACTGATCATGCTCAAAGTGTGAATGCGCAAGCGAAGCCCCTTAATCGAGACTGGAGTACAATCTCTTCAAATAAATCTGAAGTTTAGAGAGAGGATTGACTCAACTAACTTAATCATCGAAGAAACAGTTGATCAGACTTTGGCAAATTGTAATTTAGTCATGCGAAACTCAAACGCTGTTAACAAATCATTAATGACCTGGAGAACGTCATTGGCATTTGTGGTGCTGGCAACATTGATCATGATGTTTGTCGGTTGGTTGATTTCAAATGGATTGCTGCCAATTCGCCAAACAATTGAACACAGTGAGGCTGGACTGAAGTTTATCCAAGTATGGATACAGCTTGCGATCGCAATCGGACTGGTGCTGCCCATTATTGCATTCATTGCTTGGTTTAAACGTCCTGAAATACGAAAGATATTCGGTTTCTATTTGCTGCTTATTGTGATTCAAATAGCCACTGAGCAAATCGTCAGTGAGGTTTGGTTATCGAGTTTAGTTGTGGTTATTGGTACACTCTATACTGCATTTCGAGTGTGGCAACTTTGGCAGGGTTTGCAACTGATTAGAATAACTCAAGAGCGATCGCAGTACCGATTAGTCAGTAGTGTATTGTGGCTACTGCTATTGTTTTGGTCAAGCAACCTCCTCGTATTGTTCACGATCGCCTGGCCCAGCGTTTTGTAACCTCACATTCTATGAATGAGCAAAAGATTTAAGCTCTTCCCAGCTTTTGGTGTAGTTTGAATTGGAAGTGCCTGAATCTCTTTAGCTGGAACCTTGATTTCTTCGTCCGAACAAGCTCCGAACTCTCTTCACTACTTTCTTGATATGTTTGAGAGCAAAAGCTCAGCAACTGATAACGCCAGAGCTTATAGGTTTTGAGCTGTAAATTGCGAAACTAGCATTGTGGAAACTTCAATGAACGAAGCTCATGTAATTCCAGTAGTTCGATCGCTGCAGGAATATCAGGTTTATCGTATCGACCCAGATGCCACGAATCGCTTAGCGATCATTTTTGATCCGGCAGTTGCTAAGCGGTTGCTCACATCTTGCATCGAAATTTTTGATGTTAGTGGAAAAACGCCACCAAATCGGCATCAATTTGCAGTCGAGATGTTTTTTGTACTAGAAGGGGAAGGTATTGCAATTTGTGATGGCAAAGAAGTTGCAATTTGCTCTGGCGATAGTTTGCTTGTGCCACCAACCGGAACTCATGAGATCCGTAATAGTGGGTCAAAGCGACTTTACACGCTTACAATTATGGTGCCAAACGAGGGTTTTGTAGAACTAATTCGTAGCGGTGTTCTGGACGAACTCGATGCTGAAGATTTAGCAGTACTGCGACGTGAGTCCTCGCTTTAATCATCGAAAGTAGAGCTAAAAACAATACGCACCCTTTATGCTGCCGTGTAGCAGCAGCAGATTGATAGTCAAGCTGATACGCCGTTTATTATTTGGCTGGTTGAACACCTCAATAGCGCGATCGCCCTACCTGGAAAAATCGATCTTTACGGGCACGATTATCTTCACGCGATCCTCAATTGCTGGCGTTCTTTGGCTTATGAAGCCTTGTAGAATCGTCTACAAAACTTTCCGGAATACTATCACAGGTCGATCTTTGGCGATCAATGGTGAATATACAGCGAGTTAATTTCTGACTGTTGACATGAATTCACAAGGAGTTCCTGATGGAACGGTATTTAGGCGCATTTGAACATTCATTCTGGCTCTACAACCAGTTTTGTCCAATGGATTTTGCCACCGTTGCAAGACTTCAGGGGCAGCTTAGTGTCGATCGACTTTCGACAGTGCTCAGGCAAGTTCAGCAACGCCATCCACTACTTCGAGCCCGCATTGCCACTGACACGATTAGCGCAGAGCGCAACTTTGAAGGAACCGGACAGCCTAAGTTTGTCGAAACCGACGATGAAATTCCGCTGCGGCTGGTCGCGAGAACGGACGAGCGGCAGTGGCAAACAGAACTCGAAGTCGAACTGGCTCGCTCATTAGATTGGCAGGTTGCACCCTTACTGCGAGTTGTGCTGCTGCAGTCGGGGGCCGAATCCGAACTGATGATTATTTGCCATCATGCGATCGCAGATGGGCTATCGGGTATTCATCTGATGCGAGATATCCTCCAAGGGTTAGGAGGCAAAACATTTGAGCGATCGGAACTTTCTGCGGCAGAATCGCTAGAATCAGCGCTTCCTGGCATCGCACCGTCTCCAGAAGCGACTCTTAAGCCCAAGGACTATGTACCACCCCTGTCATACCAATTTAAATTGCATATAGGGCAGATGCACTAAACTAAGCCTTGTCATTTAGCGCACTTTACCAACGGCTGGTGTGACCTCGATTGAGGTGAAGGAAACTTTGGATGATCTGAGCGAACAGTTGCGACAAGCCGAAACCTCAACGGCGAAGGAACGCCTGCAAGTCCTCTACTGGCTTAAACAGGAGAATGCACCGAGTATCAGTGTGATTGCCAAAGCCATTGGCAATCATCTGCTTCGATTACAAGTTACCCCTTCATCCTCGATGCCTTATCTGCCCTGACTACTGTTTAAACTGGTATCACATCGTCCCCAACCCCACATTCGCAGTGTTGTCCTCTCTCCCGAACTGACCCAGCAATTGATCCAACGCAGCCGAGCCGAACGAACAACCGTACACGGTGCAATCAGCGCGGCGTTCTTGCTCACGCTTACTCAGCAAGACGTTAGCAGCGATGCGATGTTTACACCCGGTCAATGTGCGATTGCAGCTATCCTTGCCGATGCCAGATGGAGTTGGACTTTATTTTTGCTTGTGTATGACGAGTCACTCCATGCAGCCGGATCCCGCATTTTGGGATGTGGCGCGATCGGTGAAATCTCAACTCTCTCACATTGACATTGCCCAGCAGTTAGTTGAGGAGAGTCAACTTCGACAACCCACAATGGCAAATCTTACCAATGCCACTGCCTTGGCTGAAGCAGGGCGATCGCAATATTCCTGTCAACTGACTGTTACAAATCTCGGTCGCATCGATTTGGTCCAACAATACGGCAACATTCGGATTGAAGCACTTCATGCACCTGTCGTTATGCCAAATGTGACCGAGCGGGTTGTTGGAGTCACGACCTTAGGCGATTGCCTCACCCTGACGATTTCATCGACACCCCTGATGAATGTGGGGGTCCAGAGCGATCGGGCTGCAACTGCTTTTTTATTGGAAGGAGTGAAGCGTTTAGAGCTTGCAGTCGTACAGAAAGTTGTATCCGAAGTTACCTGATGCAGGTTTTCATATTCGTTGTAACAGCGGATGCTTATGGAGGAAATGGACGGAGCGTGATGCAAAGCTGTTTCTTTTGTGGAGTAATCGCATCACGTTGCCGTAAGCCCTGACGGAAAAGAACATAGGAGAGGTACGCCACGAATTTGAAAGCCGCGCCATCTGTCGTGAAAACGTACACTTTGCAACTCAGCTAACTATATTAGGACGTGCCAGGTGCAGCGTGGTTATTAGTCTGTGTTTCTGACAACTGGCTGTCTTGTTTCAATCACTGTTTCAATAACGTTGGCAGCTTGTTGTACTTTACCAGAGTTCTGAATCGCAGATTGTAAACGCAATGCCTGAACCTTATAGGAATCCTGGGTCAACACTTTGTGAATTACTGATTGCAAGCTAGCAGCAGTTAAGCGAGTAATAGGTAGTAACTCTCCCACCCCCGCCCAAACAATCCGAGCAGCAACTCCAGGCTGATCATGTGAAATTGGAATTGCGACCATTGGCACTCCATAAGTGAGTGACTCTAGAACTGTGTTTAGTCCTGCATGAGTGATTGTGAGAGCAGC
>NZ_JACJPC010000091.1:0-5108 GCF_014695875.1 Leptolyngbya sp. FACHB-541
AAAAGATGGAGAAAATCAGCCAGAAAAACATCAAAACAGAACGTTTTGTCTTGTCGATGGCTCAATCTGACCTTGTTGCTCAAGATTCCAGATCAGCTTCTACACGAAACCCGCAACCAGTTGAGAAATAACGGTTCTGTCGCAAAAACTTTAGGAAACACTATTTGCAGTGTTGAAGTATGCATAATACAACTCTGTATGTAGCGTTAAAAAGATTTTTTGCGATAGAACCCCTCCATTTGATTAATCGGTTGTCTCTCCTAAGGCTCTGCAGCATTGAGAATTTCAGCTAAGCGCCGCACCCCTTCCTGAATCACCTCTGAATCGAGATCGGTACATCCTAGCAGAAACATTCCCTTGCCATCCTCGGCATTCATGTAGCAGGAACAAGCGCTAATCAACTCCACTCCTCGTTGTTCTGCTCGATCGCTCATCTCTTCATCGCTTAGTTGGATATGAAATTGCACCATCGCGTTCATTCCAGCATTCTCACCAATAATCGTCACTTGATTTCCTAAATATTGGTTCAACGCTTGCACAAGCGTTCTTCGCCGCTCAGCATACAGGATTCGCATTCGTCGAATATGGCTTTCTAAATGTCCTTCGTTGATGAAATCCGTCAAAGCGTGTTGTTCTAGCAGAGGAGATTGGCGATCGACTAACCATTTCGCACGTGCCACTACCGGAACGAGTTGCGGCGGTACAACCAGATACCCCATTCGCAATGAGGGAAACAGGACTTTGGAAAAAGTACCGATATAAATCACTGAATCACTGCTAGTTAGTCCCTGAAGTGCAGGAATCGGGCGTTCATCATAGCGAAACTCACTATCATAATCGTCCTCCAGAATCATTGCTCCAGTTTGTTGCGCCCAGGCTAACAGCGCCAGCCGTCTGGATAACGACAAGGCTGCCCCAGTGGGAAACTGATGCGACGGCGTGACATACACCAACTTCACAGGTATGGTCAGGGTTGAGAGTTTTTCCACGATCAGCCCTGAGCGATCGACCGGAATCGGTAATACCTCAGCCCCTTGCGCTTGAAAGATGTATCGCGCCTCGAAATAGCCAGGGTTTTCCATCACCACCCGATCGCCCTGATTCAAAAACAACCGAGCGATCAGATCCAGGGCTTGCTGAGAGCCGTTAACAATTATCACCTGCTCGGGTTCACAGCGGACCGCACGCGATTGGGTGAGATAGCAGGCGATCGCTTCCCGCAACGGTTTGTACCCCAAGGGATCAGCCGGATAGTCAAGGATGGTGTTGCTGAGGCGACAGGCGCGGGACAACAACCGTCGCCAGAGATGAATTGGAAATTCGTCAAAGGCAGGTCTGCCATAGCAACCGAAATTGATCAGCGGTTTTTGTCCAGGTGCAGGCGGCAGTTCCACCGTTGCCAGCGTTGCGCCATAGCTGGATAGCTCAATGCAAGGTGGGAATGTCGATGAAATCGGGGGAGCCGTTGTCGATCGCAACAGTTCATTGGGCAGTTGGCAAGCCACAAACGTTCCAGAAGCAGGTACGGTACTCAGATAACCTTCACTGAGCAATTGGTCGTAGCTGAATAAAACCGTTGCGCGGGAGATGCCTAAGGTTTTTGCCAACGATCGAGTAGAGGGCATCCGCTGCCCGGATACTAAGCGACCGGACAGGATCGCCTGTCGTAATTCGTCATAAAGCTGTCGATGCAGGGGAATGGTCGAAGTGATTTCTAGCTTAAGTGCAAGATCCATGATGAGTTTGCTCAACTGGTCTGGTGTAAATCTCTAAAACTGGTACTTGTGCCATGCCAGAATACTCATTACCTTAGCAGAGGAGTGAGCAACCATGAGACCCTACCCATGATTCCTAATCTTGAATCGCGACAATCGATCGCCTTTGCCAATCATCCAGGGTTTCGCCGCATGTTTGCACCCGGAAAATTGACAGTAGGGCTATTTTTACCGTTGTGGCAATATGAGGGCAGCATGGAGGCAATGCGAGGACAAGTTGCCTTGGTTAAACAGGCTGAACAAGCAAAATTTGCAGCCGTGTGGGTGCGCGATGTGCCGCTTCACGATCCCAGCTTTGGCGATGTCGGGCAAGTCTTTGATCCGTTTACCTATCTCAGTTATCTTGCGGCTCACACCACAACGATTTCATTGGCGGCTGGTAGTGCAATTTTCACGTTGCGCCATCCAATCGATCTAGCTAAGGCTGCGGCTTCCATTGATCAGCTTTCCAATGGGCGGTTAGTGCTGGGTGTGGCATCGGGCGATCGCCCCATTGAATTTCCTGCCTATGGGATTCAGTATGAGAACCGTGCAGAACAGTTTCGAGAGGCAATCGCGCTATTTCGTCGTTATCTCGAAGAGAGTTTTCCCAGCATTGATTCTTCAATCAGTCAGTTGAACAGTGGCGATTTATTGCCCAAACCGATCACTGGGAGCATCCCTCTACTCATCACAGGGTCTAGTCGTCAAAGTATGGAGTGGGTTGCTGCCAATGGCGATGGCTGGCTCTCTTATCCAGGAAACACATCGAGCATATCTGGAGCCGCTCAACTAGGTGTGAGAATTGAGGAATGGCGTAAGCTGATTCCCGATCAGATGTTTAAACCTCACGCTACGAATGAATGGATCGACTTATCAGATAATCCCGATGAACCACCTACACCGCTTCGAGGTGGATTTATTTTGCGAGTTGGGCGACGCGGGTTAATTGATTTGCTCAAGCGCTGGCAGTCCGTAGGGGTGAATCATGCTGCGCTTGGAGTACAACACGGTCGCCGTCCTGCTAGTGAAGTCACTGCTGAACTAGCCGAGGAGGTGTTGCCTCATTTTCCAACTCATGTAGCTCCTGCACCTATTGTAGAGGCATGGTGAGATCATTACACAGTAGGGCATGAATTGAACGATACATGGAGTGGGAAAAGATAAACAAGCGATATCTCAATTGCAGAGATATCTAAGTCCCTCCTCAATGAGCATGAGTAGATTTTTTATAGCGTAGGAATGAGTTCAGATGCTGGAATTACGTCCAAATTGCGAGTGTTGTAATCGAGATCTTCCTCCAGATTCAAAAGAGGCAATGATCTGTTCATTTGAGTGTACCTTCTGCAAGCACTGTGTTGAAACAATTTTATTTAGAATTTGTCCAAACTGCGGTGGTGAATTTGTTCCTCGTCCCATTCGTCCTGCGGCAGAACTGATTGCGTACCCTGCATCCACAAAGCGAGTTTTCAAACCGGAAAGTTGCCAGAAATCTACGATGGTATCAAGGATTTTTTAACTTTGGCTTGAGTTAATCAGAATTTCAGCGGTTTAACTAGATTGCTCTACACGCATCGATGGCATTTCTATCGTTGTCCAATTTGTCGTGCTGTTTTTGAAACTTTGTTATGGCTTCAATTTCAATTTCTCCCGTTCGCTCCGAGATCAAAGCATTTCTGCACCTGGCTATCCCGTTAGTGAGCGCTCAAATTGCCCAGTCAGCCACAGGGTTTGTTGATACCGTGATGATGGGGCATTTAGGATGGAAAGCCCTAGCCTCAGGAGGATTAGCCTCCTTCACCTTTCAAGTGTTTCTCAATGTTCTGGGCGGTGTGGTGATGGCAGTCAGTCCACTCGTTGCCGAAGCTTATGGCGCAGGACGCAAAACCCGGATTGAGCAGGCGACACAGCAGGGATTATGGCTGACGATTGGATTATCGATCGCGACCATGTGGGTGATCGCACATCTAGACACCGTGATGCTGCGGTTGGGGCAAACCCCTGAAACTGTGACCTTGTCCACTAGCTATCTTAATGTGATGCTGTGGGGATTATTCCCAGCAGTTGGCTTTGCCATGCTCAGAGGAGTGGTGTCTGGGCTGTCGCAAGCTCGTCCTATCATGATCATTGTGATTGGGGGAACACTTTTCAATATCGTCGGTAACTATGCTTTAGGGTTTGGTAAATTTGGCTTTCCTCGGATGGAATTAGCAGGATTGGCGCTAGCCAGCGCTCTGTCATGGTGGGGGATGTTTCTGTCATTAGTGATTTATCTGCTCAAACATCCACAACTCAGGATTTATAACTTGTTTCAAACGTGGTATCGTCCCAAATTCAATTTATTGCGAGAACTGCTCATTATCGGTACACCAATTGGAGTCTCGATCGCCTTCGAGTATGGCTTGGTACTGGTAATGACATATCTCATGGGCATCTTGGGAACGGATGTCTTAGCAGCACATCAAATTGCGTTGCAGACCGGGATTATTGTCTTCATGATTCCCTTGGGTATGTCCTTTGCGGCAACCGCCCGTGTCGGTCAGTGGTTCGGACAGCAAAAGCTGGAACGAACGAAAGAGGCAGGTTATATCAGTATTGGGGTTGCCCTCGCCGTGACAACGTTGGTGGCGATCGCGCTCCTCATCTTTCGTCAGCAAGTTGTTGGATTATATCTTGACGTTCACGATCCTGAGAATGTAGCACTGTTGAAACTGGTGATCCCCATGTTGATGGTGGTGGCGATCGGTCATGTTTTTGATGGGGTACAGAAAACAACGTTAGGTGCGTTGTATGGATTGCAAGATACCCGCATTCCAGTTGCATTTGGTATTCTTGCTTTTGTGGGAATTGGACTGGTCAGTGGCTATGTGTTGGGTTTCCATTTTGGCTTCGGAGGTGTGGGATTGTGGGCGGGCTATTACCTGGGAAGTACCACAGCCGCCGCCATCTACATTTGGCGCTTTGGCAACCTGATTTCTAGAAAAATAGAGAAACTCGACTAAACTCTGTGAGCAGAAACAAGTGGCTTGCAATGGACAACTTGTAATAAACAACTGGTAGCAAAACCCGAAAGGAGATAAGAATGAATTTGCCAAAAAAGATAGCAGGGGTGCGTATTCGGATTGTGTCGCAAAAACTTATTAAGGACAAACGATCGGTATCGTTTGCATTCCCTTAAGCAACAACTCCAGGGTATGTAAATAGATCTGTGTCAAAGATCTAAATTTAGAGAGGAAAGCGATCATCATACATAATTGCAAACTGATTTAGAGCAGGTCTCCAGTCTCGAATCGGCATCGTCCATTTTTTGGAAATATTCTGGATGGCTAGGTAAATGACTTTGAAGGCTGATTC
>NZ_JACJPC010000092.1:0-21644 GCF_014695875.1 Leptolyngbya sp. FACHB-541
GAGGTCTAATCTACGTACAGGCTTGGTTATCCCTAGGGGCGAATCAGAGTACTTCACTCCTGACAGGGTCTATCAGCAGTCTCGCTGATGCTGGCGCTTACATACAAGGGGCGAAGCATTCGGCAAAAGAATTGTGCCTCGGCAGCAGAGATGCGACCGAATGCTTCGCCCCTACTGATACCGCTACTCTACAGACAGATTTGGTATGAGCAGCTTGCAAATCCTACTGATTATCATCACCAGAAACTAGAAAAGCGAAGGCATTCTAATCCTGCCCTCGCTTTTCTAGTTTTGCTCAAAGGCGATCGCTAGACTTTAGGAGAACCTTGACCCAGGACCTGCTCTCTCAGAGAGTTGAAATCATCAGCCAGTTCTTTGCGATTAGAAGCCCGCAACAGATAGCGGTAAACGAACCAGGCAGAGTAGCCCAAACCAATCAGCTTCAACGATGGCTCAAGCAGTGGAATATCATCAAGCGAGTCTAGAATTGCTAGAACTAGCTTTGCCAAAACAATTGTCCCAAAGATCAAGCCGATTGAGATGATTGGCCGTCTGTATTCGCTGAAAAACTCGGTTAGATACTCCGGTAAATCAGCCAAAAAACCAGAGACTTTTTCTCCAATTTGCCGCCATTGCTCTTGCGACTCACTGGTCGTCGTGAATTGAGTAATGGTTCCAGCATCCTCTCCATCAAGGCTGACTTTGGTGGTTTCAACCTCGGTCACGACTTCGGAATTGATATCTTGCTTCACTTCAGGATCCATAGTGACACCTTGAAACAGCTTAAATAAACTTTTGTTAAAGGATATCTCAACTTGCTGTCGCTTAACAGCAGAGTTGCCGATTTCCTCCTATTTGCTCAGACTTGCTCAAAGATGCTTGCTCAAGTTTGCTCAAACATACCTGACACTAAAGCAGAGTTTGGGCAATTGCAAGAGACGCAAGACAGATTCATGAGTTTTGTGAACTCCACCCAAAGATAATTCGCTACAAAGCTACTCTCAGTCAGTTGCGGAACGGGTTAAAGGACTAAACCGTTGCTCAAACATAGTGATTCACCCGTCGCTACGGTTCTGCTACTGTTACTCCTCCACCTCAAGCTTTGTTTGGCTAAAGATTTGCAGAGCTGAACTCCAGACTAGGTAGCCTTGAGCGCTGAGGTGGAGTCCGTCAGTACTGAGTTCGGGGCGCAGGTTGCCTGCGGTGTCGGTAAACAGAGGATGCAAGTCAAGGTAATGTACGCCCTCTTGAACGGCGATCGCCTCTAGTTCCTGGTTTAGTTCCCGGATGTAGCTGTTGGGAATTTCTAAAAGCCGCGATCGCCCTTCCCACACCGCTTGCTCCGCCCCATGCGGCAAAATTGACTGAACAACGATTTCAGCCTGAGGATGTTGCTCTTTCAAGGTCTGTATGATCAGGCGCTGATTTGCTAGCAGCGTCTCATCAGACACGCCGCGAATCAGGTCATTAATACCAATCATGACAAACAGCGTTTCTGGCTTGGTTGTGCGAAACAGGTCTAGCCGCCTCAGCAAGCCAGCAGAGGTTTCACCTGAAATTCCTTGGTTGAGCCAGTCCCGTTCAGCTAGGAGCAACTGAGACGGAAACCACAGGCTGAGAGAGTCTCCTACCAAAATCGTCAGGCGATCGGGTGGGTTTGCGGCGGCTGCCTGAGCTTCCTGCTCTAGCAGATTCACCCATTGCTGGTAGGTTAACTGATGACGTGGGCCTAGCTGAGCCACCAGTGGGTAAGCCGAATTCACTAAATTAGGCTGAAGCAACACACTGGACTGAGCCACTAGGGCAGACGTTCTTGCAGGTGTGCGGGTGGTTAAGTTGATGCCCGCACTGTAATCACGAAACAAAAGCAATACGACTGATACAAGCAAAAAACTGTTGGTCATTAGAGAGAAAAGTGCCCACGTTGGCAAATCTCCCAAGTGCTGACAGAAGACAGCAGATTTGATGAGACTCGCAACTGGCTTAAGACGGCGATCGCCCATCAGGTTTTTGAACTCTTATGGCGTAACGAATATTCAATGATTAGTTTAAACCGGAGGAAATAGCAGACAACTAAGCTTAATAAAAAAAGCGGCAGGGGTGGATCTCAGATCCTAAAAGTCCCACCGCCGCCTATTGTACTGAACCAAACTTGCTCAAACAGAGGTGCTATTAAAAACAGACCCTAGAGATTGGGTGAGCTACCAGCGATACCAGTTGAGCCACTAGGAACATTAGCTGTGCTGCCAGCCATGCCGCTCGTGTCTTTGATAAAGCCGCTGTAAGCTTCCATGCCGTGCTCGCCAATATCTAGACCGATCAGCTCTTCTTCCTCCGTCACACGGAGACCTAGAGTTGCCTTCAGTGCTAGCCAGAATATGGAGGACAGCAGAACGGTCATGCCGCCTACAGCCAAGATGCCAACAAGCTGGATGAATAGCTGATTGATGCCCCCACCGTAGAACAAGCCAACAGGACCACCTTCCAGCCCGTGGATAGCTGGGTTCGCAAACAGACCGACTGCCAGGGTTCCCCAGGCACCGTTGACTAAGTGAACAGAAGTTGCACCAACAGGGTCGTCAATCTTGATGCTGTCAAAGAAATAAACCGCAAAGACAACCAGAATGCCACCGATCACGCCAATGATGATGGAAGGGAAAAGACCTACAAAGGCACAACCCGCAGTGATGGCAACAAGACCTGCCAAAATACCGTTGATAATCATTGAAAGGTCAGGCTTTCCAGACAGCATCCAGGACGTAACAGTGGCGGCAATTCCGCCTGCGGCTCCTGCCAAGTTGGTAGCAAGAGCGATGTGTCCGATACTCTCGTTGACAGCCATAACCGAGCCAGGGTTAAAGCCAAACCAGCCGATCCAGAGGATTAAGCATCCCAGCGTGGCGATCGACATGTTGTGACCAGGTAAAGCCGATGTGCCGCCATCCTGATAACGACCAATCCGAGGACCGAGGAAAGCTGCCCCCATGAGCGCTGCCCAACCACCAACCATGTGAACCACGGTTGAACCAGCAAAATCCCAGAAACCAAATTCATATAGCCATCCACCGCCCCAAACCCAGTGACCAGTAATGGGATAAGCGATTCCAACCAGCAGCAAGCTGAAAATTAAGAAGTCAACAAACTTAATTCGCTCGGCTACTGCACCAGAAACGATTGTTGCTGCAGTTCCGGCGAACGCAACTTGGAACAAAAACTTAACGGAAAGGGGAACGCCCGTCCAGTTGAGGGAACCAAAAACTCCCTCATAAGCATCGGCTGTAGCAGGGCTATTGTCTGCACCGCTGAGGAAGAAACCGTTTAGACCCACAAAGCCATTGCCGTCACCAAACATCAATCCAAACCCGATCGCCCAGAAAGCGATAGTCGCTAGAGCAAAAACGATCAGGTTCTTAGATAGAACGTTGACTGCATTCTTCTGACGGCAGAACCCGGTTTCTAACATGCAGAAACCTGCGTTCATAAAAATTACCAGGATTGCTGCAATGACAACCCAGAGAGTATCCAATCCGACTCTCAGTTCCGCAACTGCTTCTTCAGGAGAAACTTCCTGAGCAGTTGCACCAAAAGCGCAGACCAGGACAAGAATGCAGGCCAGAGGAATGCAAGCCTGCCAGCTTGGAGAAAGCCGCTTGATCCCGGTTTTAAGCTCTTTAAACAGAGCTACAGGATTAGATAAGTTGATTTGCCGGTTGCGCGGCGTTGACGTGTCTCGGAGCGAGAACCGCCTATTTCTTCTTCTTTTTTTGAGCAACAGTTTAGACATCACTGGACGTTCCTTAATGAATGAAGCAAGTCCAACGACTCAGTGAGAGCCGTAGATTTTTGTGTTGGGTTTAAGAGGAGCAGTCAGGATCTTAAATTTGAACTCCGTTGAAGGGAGCGATAGATTCTGAATCTACAGTTCACCGGGTAGCTCCATTGATTTCCGCTATCGCTTGATTAAAAGCTACATCTGGATGTCGAAGGGATACAGGTGAACAACATAGAGAACATGACGATTGCACCAATTCTGAGTAGCCTAATTCTGTATATGGGAATACATTTATCTACGCATGGGGCTTAAGAGGCTAAAAAGATAGCCTTTTTGGGGGATTTCACCAAAGCCGAAGTAATTTAACGGTTTTTTAAGTAAACGCATTCCCTGGCTGGTGCTGGCTTGATTTCAGGAGGGTGGGCGATCGCCATACACCGTCTCATCCTCCTGTCTCCAAGCAGGATCAACAATGCAAATAAAGACTAATGGCTCGGTGCCGCTGTTGTAGATAAATTGCTCAGCATCCGGCGGAATATAAATAGTGTCCCCTGGCTCAACCCTCTGACTCTCATCGTCGATGTGCATCTCACCCGTGCCGCTGAGAATGTAGTAAACCTCAGAGGTCTTGAGGGAATGGGGGTAAGACGTTTGCCCTACCGGGACGATCGCATGGGCAAGGCTATATCGCAGCGCCAGGGGGTGCTTGTCAGGGTGTAGCAGCTCGCGCAGCAGCGTTCCATCCCCTGCAACAAACTCGTCACAAGCGTTGAGCTTTCGGATTAGCATTCGAATTTTTTTGCTTTAGGAGCATTGACAAAACAGCAGTTTTTGAAGAAAACGACGGTGCGCTTCTCTCCACAAACCACTATTGCATCTATTGCATCCAAAGTATTTTAAGGGAGTATTTCAGGGGCGAAATACAAGATTTGCTTCGGCTGCAGGTTGGTGGTCCATGCAGTCGATCGCCTCTTCAGTCAAAGCCATAGTTGGATGAACTGTGCACTTAAGGTGATAGTCGCCTGTAAAAAACTGACAGTTTGCACAGGGAATTTGATGCATTCGCTTAGCATTCGCGACTCCATCTTGAAGTGCAGTCCAGACACTCCAAACTGCCATGAGAATGAGTGACCAGGCAAATACAAAACAGAGCGGTACTAGGATAGGCTGGATGACTTGAACCAGCCAATGGGTTAGGAAGTAAAGAAATTGAAACACAGTAAGTCTACTCGAAGCAAAGTTTTACCAATAACTCCAACATAGTGGATCTGCCAAATTTGGAAACCTACATTTGGAGTATTTTGTAGGCAATATAGTGGAGCAGTTGGTATTGAAGTAGACAATATTCTGTTACACAAGCAAAATCTGTGTAACAGAATATTGTCTACTTCTATTAAATTTCTGAATAATTTGTGAGAGCACCTACACGGAAGATGTTTGCTTTCACAAATTATTCTCATCGATCAAATATAAATTCAATCAGGCTACTATATAGCAGTTCTAAATTAGTTATAAGACCGATTGGTTATGGGAGGCTTGGCCGTGGAAAGGTTGCTTCTCATAACCGATTTGAAATAGTTATAGAATCGCTGAAGGTGAAAGGAAAGGGATAAGTTTGTTTTCTGAAAAGATCCTTACTGACAAGAGTTCAATACTGTAGAGATAAGGTGCTTTTAGCAAAACCCATTCGACTTTCTATTAACTCTTTCACCCTAAAGGGTGAGGCTTGCTACTAGTAAAAATTCTTGGGCTAGCAACCAATTTTAAGACTGGTTGAATACCTAAATCGGTTATCAAACTGTAATCTTGCGAAGATAGCCGAAATTTGAGGGGCAGTTGTTGTAGTGTCATAAATCAAACTCGCTTACAGGCTCAGTTGATTTTCTATAGGACTCAATCCTCTTGATAAATGGAAGATGGTTTGGTAAGCCTAGCTTCCTAACATCTGCCTGTTCTAAGAGGTGAAATGTTGTTCATTCAAGCCCCCCTCTAATGGACATTCATAGCATCATAGAAGGTTTCATTGATGGCATTTTAATTCTGACAGATCAAGGTGAAGTCGTTTGTGTAAACTGCTGTGCTCGCCAGATTTGTGATAGCCTCAACCAGCGTAATTCAAGCTCTAGCTTAGTTCCCTCTAGAGTTTGGCGGATCTGTCAGTTAATGGTTGATAGTCGCACACTGTATCCCGACCATATTTTCATGATCGAAGATGAACTTGAAATGGGTGCATTTGATACGATTCGAGTTCGGGTGCAGTGGATTAATTTAGAAAATAGCGATCGCCCCTGTTTACTAGTTGCGCTGGAAGACAGATATCAATCTGCTAAAAAAATGGCGATCGCAGAACGTCAACGCTTTGGGTTAACCGATCGCGAATCAGAAGTCTGGCTACTGCGTCGCGCAAACTGCACCTACAAAACGATTGCGGCCAAGCTGCACATCACCGTTGACACGGTGAAAAAACACGTCAAAAGCATTCATGCCAAACGGCAGGATGTCATGTGGGCAGACGAATAGCGTCACGGTTTATAGCGCTAGTCACTGAAGTTAGAACAAGAGGCAGGGTGACACCCTGCCTCTTCTATCAAGCCATAGCATTTTAGTAGGAGTTGGTTAGCTTGAAGGTGCGTCTTGATAGACCCCAACTTTAGGATTGCTTCTTGCTTCAAGGTTCTCTGCTATTTCTAAGCTTGCAGATGTAGGAGGTGAATGAGTTTCAAGGCTAATGGGTTGAGTGTTGCAGGTTGGAATCTCAATCCAGAACTCTGTACCTTGCCCCGGTTCTGAGAAGCATTTCAACACGCCTCCGTGGCGCTCTACTACAATCTGATAGCTGATAGATAGCCCCAGCCCCGTCCCTTTACCAACTGGTTTTGTCGTGAAAAAAGGATCAAATAGTTTTTCTTTCGCTGCCGGAGAAATGCCAGGACCATTATCCGTGATGCGAATGATCACACAGGGTTGCTTAGAAAATTTGCCCCGGTGGGTAAACCTTGTACTGATAGAAATTTGACCCTTGGAAGTTTGACCCTTAACAGCCTCTTGGTCTGAAATAGATTCAGGGTCTGGCGGAGCAGCGCTAGAGTTAGCGTGTTCTAGAGCATCAACAGCATTGCTGAGAATGTTCATAAACACCTGATTGAGCTGTCCAGCGTAGCACTCTACGAGTGGAATATTGCTGTAGGTCTTGATCACCTCAACGCCAGGATGGTCGAGTGCTGGTTTAAGCCGATGTTGCAAAATCATCAGTGTGTTGTCGATGCCTTGATGCAGGTCAACGGCCTTTTTTTCTGCTTCGTCTAATCGAGAGAAGTTTCGCAGTGACAGGACGATCTGTCGAATTCGATCTGCCCCAACTTTCATCGAGGCCAGAATTTTAGGTAAGTCTTCTGACAAGAAGTCAAGGTCAATTTGCTCGCTCCACTGCTGAATCTCCGGAGCGGGTTGAGGGTAGTGGCACTGGTAGAGATCCAGAAGACCAAACAAATCTTGGATGTAACGATTGACGTAAGTGATATTGCCGTAGACAAAACTTACGGGATTGTTAATCTCGTGGGCAACACCTGCGACCATTTGCCCCAGGCTTGACATTTTCTCGGTTTGAATCAGTTGAGTCTGGGTTTGCTGAAGTTCTTCCAGCGTTTGGCGAAAGCGCTGATTACTGCGCTGTAGAGCATTTTCTACCCGCTTTTGGCGATTGACGGTGCGCTCTAGCTGCGTGACATTCGCCTTCAACTCTAACTGCATGATCACCTGACGGCTTAGAATCCGCAAAGTATCAAGCTGATCGTCGCTCAGGATACGAGGAGTCCAATCCATCGTACAAAGGGTGCCGATCGCAAAGCCGTCTGGGGTGACTAGAGGCGCGCCCGCATAAAAGCGAATGTGGGGTGATGCAGTTACCAGTGGGTCACTGGCAAATCGCGAGTCATTTAGCGTATCTGAAATGACCAGAATTTCATCGGGCTGTAGGATTGCTTGATCGCAAAAGCCAACATCTCTGGCAACACTGACGGCATCCCATCCAATTCTGGATTTAAACCACTGGCGATCTAAGTCAATCAGGTTGATCAGTGCGATCGGAACGCCACAAGTGCGTGCTGCCAGTTTTGTGAGGTCATCTAACACCTCCTCTGGAGCAGTATCAAGAATTCTGTAGCGCTTGAGGGCATCCAGTCTATCTGCTTCACTGAAGAGTGTTTGTGCCATCCCGATTGCTCAATTCCAAGCTTGGTTAGTCACGCATCTTAATAAAGTAATTCATTCGAATCGATAAATGCAAGATAGTGATCCCCCAAAAGGTTGAACTAATCGTAAAAAGACGAAGAAATAAAATTTTGAGAATTTTTATTCCATGATGCTATCAAGATGTTTAGATTCTAGTTCTACAAATGCTGTGCTTGCTGAAGTAATTGATAGGAATGGAGAGCGCGGCGATCGCCCCTTTAAGTTCTTAGGTCAAACCGATTTGGGATGGAGGTAGGGCGATCGCCTTGCAAATGAGTTGACTGCGAAAGACCGCCAGATCTACTCTGTGTTGCTTGCACCCAAAAACCTACAGGCAGACCAAATTCGTCCTCAAAAGTTTCAAACATCTGGTTACTGTTGATTGAAGTTGGTTAATGCACGTGTAGAACGCAGACTTTGCTCAAGCTAATCAGCAAATTTAGAAACAAAATAAGAGATGCAATTTGAGTTAAGGCCACCTCATGATTTAGAAGATTGCAGTGAATGAATTGCACAAATTGCGGAACTAAACCTACGACAAATTGCAAGACTTTACTGCAAGACATGTGTAACAAAAACGAAGCTGTTGATTTCTTTTTGTTGATAGATCTTCTACAAAAACCACCTTCTGAAGGGTAAATGGCAGCGCCGCGCTGCTATTCACCCAGGGAATCTAATGATCGCCGCCTTCAGAAGAGCCGAAGCGGTACCCTTTCCCGTAGACGGTGTGAATCAGCGGAGGTTCACCGCTAGCCTCAATTTTGCGGCGCAGCAGACGAATCTGGGCTGCCAAAGCATTGCTGCTGGGTTGTCCTTCGGCCCAAAGGTGATGGTGAATTTGACCGTGGGTGAGCAACTGATTCGGGTGGGTCATCAGATAAGCCAGGAGCTGGCTTTCTTTCTCTGACAGTTCAATGGTTCGCCCCTGCCGATAGGCAAGCTGATTCTCTAGATCTAGTTCAAAATCCTGGACCCGTAGTCGCGGAGTGGGCACGGGCGTTTCCTGGAGCGGCGGACGGCGCAGCAATGCTCGCACTCGGGCTAACAGCTCTCGCAGTTCAAAAGGTTTGATTAAGTAGTCGTCTGCGCCTGCATCCAATCCCTTGACCCGATCGTCAATCGTGTCTTTGGCAGTAAGGAAGAGAACGGGGGTGGTGTCACCGTGCGATCGCAATTCCTGGCAAATCTCCAGCCCGCTCTGGTGAGGTAGCATCCAATCTAAGATCAGTAGCTCATAGTTACCCTGGGCAGCCAATTGACTCCCCTCTGCCCCATCATGAGCAACATCGACGCTGTAGCCTTCGCGGGCGAGTGCCAGATTCAGGGGGTCTGTTAATTCCACCTCATCGTCTACTAGAAGAATCCGCATGGTGCGCTCAAATCAGGTGTGGGATGAGTTTTTAATTCTACTAAAGCTTAGATTCTGCTAAATACTCTGACTCGGCTTCCGCTGCTGCAACCCATTCTTGCATTGATGGCAGTGCCCAAACTGCATCTGCGTAGGCTTTTGCAATTCCATCTAACTCCACCCCATAGGTGACAAAGCGAGATACGACAGGCGCATACATGGCATCGGCAAAGGTGAATTGACCAAACAGAAAATCGCCGCTAGTGCCGAACTGCTGCCGACAAGTGCGCCAGATTTCGGTGATGCGATCGATGTCTGACTGCACGCCAAGTGCCATACCCTGTCCGGGAAGTCGGGCGCGGCAGTCCATTGGCATGTGTTGTCGCAGGTTGCTAAAGCCGGAATGCATCTCGGCGCTGACGGAGCGGGCGATCGCCCTTGCTGCTCGATCTTCAGGCAACCAGTGTCCCGCAAATTGCTCTGTCAGATATTCACAGATGGCGAGAGAGTCCCAAACGGTTAGGTCATCGTGAATTAGTACAGGCACTCTACCCGTAGGTGAATATTGCAAAATCCTGGCGTGGGTTTCGGGCGTGTCTAGCGGAATTCGAACTTCAGCAAAATCAAGCCCCCCTTGCTTCATCGCCAACCAGGGGCGTAGTGACCAGGAAGAATAATTTTTGTTGCCAATGACTAAAGTAAGCGTTGACATCAGGATTTATGGTGCAGATTTAGCAGAATCATCTCACGATGGCGGATCGTTGTAATTGCTACGTCCCAGGGAAAGGTAAAGGATTGAAAGGATTCGGGTGAAATTCGGTCTTTATCCAGGTCTACGACGACCTGAGCAAAAATTTCAAAAAGCTGATGGCGAATTTTGTAGAGATGTTCTAAGTCGTTAACGGTTTGGACTTGTTCAATAATGTCTAAAATCTCCAGGTTGTAGCGATCGGCGCGATTTTTTTGGCTTGCCAAGAGCCAGAGACGAAATTGCCAGAACGCAGATACCAAAAGAACGGCAACCGACAGCAGCAACCCAATCAGCTCAGCATATTCGAGCCAAAAGTTAGGATTGTCCTGGTTGTAATAGGCTCTAGCGCCCGGATGTAGGGGAATTCCCAGGTTTTCTGCTGATTCAGGTAAGCGAATGTTGGCGGCACGGGGGTATTGTGCTACAAGTTCGCTGCGTAGCTCAAACAGGGTGCGAGTAATTTCCCGCACGGCTTCTTCACTAACGCCAGCGTGGGCAACCAATTCTGCCCGCACTGCCACCACTGGAATATTTTCAGGTGGAATCGGACCCGCCCCATTGTAGGTGCCCTTGGGAATTTGAGTTGCTTCTAAGTAGGGGAGGGAAAGCCGCAACGCCTCGACCTGATCGATCGGAATCAGTCGAATCTGGCTGGTTTCGAGCAGGTGACTGACTGAGGTGCTACCCAGGGCAATGACGCGAAACATTGCATCGGCTTGTCCTTCCTGTAGAGCAGCAGAGGCCTGATCTGCAGGAAGAGGGATTGCCTGATAATTCGTTTCGTTTAACCCATAGTGAGGGCTAACTGCTTGAAATAGTGCATAAGAACCGCTGCCTTCGGGTGTCAGTGCTACCCGTTTGCCGCGCAGGTCAGCCATTCCCTCAATTCCCGACTCTGCCGTGGCGAGCAGGTGAAATACCTCTGGAAACAAATAGGCAACGGCTTTCACCGAGGAATGGACTGGCGTGTCACTCTGCACGATCGCCAACTGAACTTGGTTTTGCGCCAGCAGCGACATGTTTTCGACCGAGCCAGCCGTTTCTCGCACCCTGATTTTGATCTCAGGATGATGACGAGACACTACTTTCGCTAACACACTGGCAAAGGCAAAATATTCTCCGTCTCGGCTAGCGGTCGCAATCACTAAATGATGAGTCCGATTTTGCTCACGTACCCACTGCATAGCAAACGCCAATGCCGCAACCAGGCTTATCAGCACCATGGGATACGCAAACTTACTCTGCATAACCGCAAACGAAGGGAATAGTGTCTCACTTCTAACACAATCTAGCTGGGGAATATGCGTTATTTTTCTTAGATTTTCTGCCAGATCTGACTCAGCGCTTGAGCGTTGCCGCTGGCGATCGCCCTGATTACATCTCCCAAGATGTGGGGAATCGCACAAACGCTGCCCAAATGCACTCGCCACTTGCTCCATAGACGGAGCGATCGCACTGCTGGAACCTGCCAAAAGCGGTTTACAGAACAAACCATTACATCTCCAGCCTCATTTCCTACAGTGGTCAACTCGTGCCACCAGCCCGCTGGAATAAACAGCACCTCCCCCTGCCGTAACACATCGTCATAGCGATGCTGGAGTGCCTGCCTGAGTCGAGGAAATGCTTCAAAATCAGGACGCTCAGGATACACCTGGCTGTAAGAAGCCCGCATCTTTAAGCCATGACGCAAATGTACCCAAAAAGAAAATGGGTAAAGGTTGTAAAGCTGAGACGGTGGGAAAAGCACCACTTTTTTGGCACCATGAAGCTGTATCAACGTGCCGTCCATCGGGTCGTAGTGCAGACAGGTGATGTGTCCTGATGTGCCTAACCAAAGATTAAAGTCGCTCATCGGAGCCAAACCCAATTTCTCTCCGACCTGTTGGAGCGACGCTAGATTTTGCTCTAGTGGCGTGTTTTTGAGGGAACGTTTAACTAGGTAAATATCCTGTTCCTGGGCTTCGCCGCTTTCTAGCATTTCAGCATATTGAATAAATGGAACGCGCTGAGCTTCAGTGCCGCTGCCGATGCTTTGCCAGGTGCGCTTATCTTGCTCATACCGCTTCCACCCATACCGCCGAATCGGAAGCACAAAAGTATTTAGTTTTTCACGCAAATAGTCCAAGCTCCAGTCCAACTCAGCATCCAACAAACCCGCCACAATTACGGGCACTCCTGGTTTTTGGTACTGCTCAAAAAATTCAGACGCAGTTAAAGCAGATGCAAGGACACGGGATATTGAATGAACTGAATAATTTAACCCCGATTGGGTTACACCTAGTTCAGGTTGCATATCAAATTGAAATGGATTTTTCAGGTGATTTTTGTCGATATGATATCTCTGCGAAAAATGCGAAACAACCTACAGGTGGGCGATCGCTAAGCTTCTCTGACATTTCTTAACTAGGTGATCCGCTTGACAAGATCTAATTAAGTGGATATACACCTATTATGCATTCACAAGAATCACAACCTAGTTCACACAATCCCGATGCCGCTACAAGCTGTACCTGCTTTAACCTGCGCAAGGCAACTCGCGTCGTCACCCAGTTTTTTGATGAAAAGCTCCAACCGAGCGGGCTGCTGGTTAACCAATTCACGCTGCTAACGGCTCTAGCTCAAGTGGGTTCTCCTACAATGAAGACCCTGGCTCAAGTTTTGGTGATGGATCGCACGACCCTGACTCGTAATCTCAAACCCCTCCAGCGACAAGGGCTAGTTGCCATTGAGCCCGGACAAGATCAGCGAGAGAGAATTGTTACCCTGACTGCAACTGGGCAATCTGCTCTAGCAAAGGCATTTCCCCTCTGGAAGGAAGCACAGCAGCAAGTCGTTGAGGGATTAGGCAAGGATCAGTGGCAAGTGCTGCTGTTTAGTTTGGCAAACACGGTGTCTTTGGTTCATGAAATATAGGGAGCATGAAGTGGAAGGGCTGAGGTTTTGAGGAATTGAAAAATACCCCCCGCTCCTAGTCCTCAGTTCCTTTTATCGAACAGTCTTGGCAGTTGAGTTTGTCAAAAAGTGTATATGCACCTAAAACTAGAGAGGAAATTTATGTCTCAGTTTGAACAGCATCCAACGGTTAAGCGGTTTCGTGAGCAGGAAGCGACTCGTGAGGAATCTGTGACTACGCTGGATGCAGATTGGCTGCGTCAGCTTTGTTTGGACGCAGGCGCAGATGATGTAGGGTTTGTCGAAGTAGGGCAATTGGCGATCGCCGACCAGCAACGAGATATTTTAACTGCCTTCCCGCCCACCAAAGCGTTGATCAGCTTTGTCTGTCGGATGAATCGAGAGAATGTTCGCAGTCCGGCGCGATCGGTTGCCAATGTCGAGTTTCACCATACGGGAGATGAGGTGAATGACATTAGCCGCGAAATTGTAACAGCGCTGGAGCGACGAGGTATTCGTGCTCTGAATCCAGCAATGGGATTTCCGATGGAGATGGATCGCTTTCCCGGCAAGGTTTGGGTGGTTTCGCACAAGCCAGTGGCAGTGGCAGCCGGACTGGGACACATGGGCATTCATCGCAACGTGATTCACCCCAAGTTTGGCAATTTTATTCTGCTAGGCACGGTGCTGATCGATGCAGAAGTAAGCGCCTACAGTGCCCCAATTGACTACAATCCCTGTCTGGAATGCAGGTTATGTGTGGTGGCTTGCCCAGTGGGGGCGATCGCCACCGATGGACACTTTGACTTCTCTGCCTGCTACACCCACAACTACCGCGAATTTATGGGTGGCTTTGGAGACTGGGCCGGAGAAGTAGCAGAAAGCCGCAGTTTCAAGGACTATCGTCAAAAAGTTAGCCCATCCGAATCTG
The DNA here is from genome assembly GCF_014695875.1 of Leptolyngbya sp. FACHB-541. Lineage (NCBI taxonomy): Bacteria > Bacillati > Cyanobacteriota > Cyanophyceae > Leptolyngbyales > Leptolyngbyaceae > Leptolyngbya > Leptolyngbya sp. FACHB-541. The sequence continues at coordinate 13,925 of NZ_JACJPC010000092.1, forward strand.
CCTCCATGTGGCAGAGCCTTTCCTTTGGAGCGAATTACAAAGCGGCGTACTGCATGGCTGCTTGTCCTGCCGGAGAAGATGTGATCGGACCATTTCTCAGGAATCGTGTGGGCTTTGTCCAAGAAGTGGTCAAACCTTTACAGGACAAGGATGAAACGATTTATGTTGTGCCTGGTTCTGACGCTGAGGCGCACGTTGCGCGACGGTTTCCGCACAAGCAAGTCAAGCAGGTGAGAAACACTTTAGTGCCGCCCCGCACGGTTGAAGGGTTTCTGCGAGGAATGCCGCTTTTGTTTCAGCGCAACCAAGCTGAGGGACTAGATGCGGTCTATCATTTTATTTTTACGGGCGCAGAAAGTCATCAGGCAACCGTCACCATTCGCGACAAGAAACTGAATATTCAAACCGGACTTGTAGGCAAACCGAATTTGCAAATCACGGCTGACACTAACACCTGGCTAAAGTTTTTGGCAAAGGAACAAAACTTAGTTTGGGCACTGTTGCGTCGTCAAATTCGATTAAAGGGAAATGTGCGATCGCTCCTAGCTTTTAGCAAATGTTTTCCGAGTTAAGCAGAGTTTGTTCATTTTCCTGCATTGTTAGCTTGCTGAATCAGTCGGTGAGATTGATGCTTGATTCACAGTTTCAAATTCTTCCCACCAAACTGCTCTTTGTTCAGTCATACACAGGTACTTTTCGCTCCAATTCAGCATTACCTGTAAAACAGGCTCCAAGCTCAGTCCCAAATGAGTGAGAGAATATTCTACTTTTGCAGGAACTTCGGCATACACTCTTCTCTGAACAATTCCAGACTGTTCTAGTTCTCTCAATTGTAGGGTAAGCATCCTCTCAGTCACGCCGGGAAGATGCTGCTTGAGTTCCCCATAGCGTTGGGTTCCTTGAAACAGGAGCGTGAGAATTGGCATCTTCCACTTGCCCCCGACAACGTCAACAAGAGCTTCTACCGGACACATATATTGTTTTTGTGGCATCGAGTCTTGTTCCAACGATACTTTTTGATAGTTCCCAATCATATTGTACGTACTTGAAATAGTGAGATGCTTCGCTCATACTCAGGCTATCGAAGCAACAGCTAAATAAAGCAGTGAGCAAGCTTTGCTGCCAGTGCTAACTCAAAAGAGTAATAACAGGACAAAATTATGCAAGGAGCTAATGTGAAAGGTTTAATTCTAGTTGACATTCAAAACGATTATTTCCCCGGTGGAAATTGGGAACTGGTTGGCGTAGAACAAGCTGTAAAAAATGCTCAAAAGCTTCTACAGAAGTTTCGAGAAGAAGGATCTCCAATTTTTCACATTCAGCATATTTCGGTAGAACCGGAAGCAACGTTTTTCTTGCCAAACACAAAAGGCGCTGAAACTCACGAAAGTGTAGCTTCTCAACCCAACGAAACGGTGATTGTGAAGCATTTTCCTAATAGTTTTAGAGAAACTTCTTTACTGGACAATCTAAAAGATTCTGAAGTTGAAGAAGTGGTCATTTGTGGCGCAATGAGTCACATGTGCATTGATGCTACAACCCGCGCTGCATTCGATTTTGGGCTTCAGTGCATTGTGATTGAAGACGCTTGTGCAACACGGGATCTGGAGTACAAGGATGGAACAGTCAAAGCTGCTGAAGTTCATGCGGCTTTTATGGGGGCACTGGCAGAAGGTTATGCAGAAGTTACCTCGATCAACGATTTTGATCGTGTTCCGCTGTAGTGAATCGCTCTCAACCAAAACGGGTCTTGGAGGAGTTCTAATATTTCCGCTCTTGCGGCTCGAACATGGTGATGGCGACTGGGCGATCGCCAATTTGAATACCCGCTGGAGAATAATAAGCCATCGTATGTTTGAGGAAATTGGTGTCATCCCGGTCTGCAAAGTCTTCGCGGCAGTGTGCGCCTCGGCTTTCCTGACGATTGAGCGCACCCGTGAGAATAATTTCACCCACAATCAGCAAGTTTTGCAGTTCTAGCGCTTCGGTTAGCTCGGTATTCCAAAGTTTGGCTTTGTCATCCAGGTAAATCTTTTGCGCCTGCTGGCGAATTGCTTGCAGCTTTTCTAACCCTTCCTTCATCACGGATTCTGTGCGAAACACGCCGCAGTGGTCGGTCATGCAGTCTTGAAAAGCCTGACGGATTTGATCAATTCGATATTCACCGGGCTGATCAATTAAGGTTTGAACTTGCTGCTCTGCCTGAGTGAGATAGCGCTGTTCGTCGATTTCAGGAAGTTTACGCGATTGGACATATTGGGCAATCGCCGCTCCCGTCCTCTTGCCGTAGACTACACATTCCAGCAAAGAATTACTGCCCAGCCGATTGGCTCCGTGTACGGAAACACAAGCGGCTTCCCCAGCGGCAAAGAAGCCTTCAACCAAGCCATCGGCACCACTGCGAACTCGTCCGTCTGTATTAACCGGGATGCCGCCCATTGAGTAGTGAACCGTTGGACGAATCGGAATCGGCTGATGTACGGCATCAATTCCCACTAGGCGATGTGCCTCTTCCCAACAGAAGGGAACACGGCTCATGACTTTTTCTCGTCCCATGTGGCGCAGGTCAAGGTAAACAAACGGGCCGCCTGCACTGCCGTCTTGATGTGCGCCGCGCCCTGCCCGAATTTCTTTGGTAATGGCGCGGGAGGTGATGTCGCGGGGAGCTAACTCCATTTTGCTGGGGGCATAGTTAGACATGAAGCGATCGCCCTCTGCATTAATCAGATAAGCCCCTTCACCTCGCACTGCCTCTGAAATCAGCACTCCAACCGGATACAGCCCGGTCGGGTGAAACTGAACAAACTCCATATCTTCGAGCGGTAGTCCGGCAATGGCTGTCATCGCTAGCCCATCGCCCGTTGAGGCAAAGTCGTTAGATGTGGTGTTGTAAACCCGCCCGTAACCACCTGTTGCAAACATCACGGCTTTTGCTCGTACCACCTCCAGCCGTCCATCCAGTAGGTGATACATCACCACACCTTTCACCTGGTCTTCTTCTAGAATCAGGCGCAGCACATACCATTCGTCATAAATATGGACCCCATAGCGACGCAGGTTTGCCACCAGCTCGTGCAAAATAGCGTGACCCGTTTTGTCAGCGGCGTAACAGGTGCGTTTATGAGAATGTCCGCCAAAGGCACGTTGGGCAATGCGTCCATCGGGCAGGCGGGAAAACAGTACGCCCATGTGTTCCAAGTCGATCACCACGTCGGGCGCTTCACGAGTGAGAATTTCGACGGCATCTTGGTCTGCCAGGTAATCGGAACCCTTTACCGTATCAAAAGCGTGAGCTTCCCAGGTGTCTTGATCATCAACATTCTTTAGGGTGGCTGCCATTCCGCCTTGAGCCGCGACGGAGTGCGATCGAATGGGGTGAGTTTTGGCGACAACGGCAATGCTCAATCGAGGATCTGTTCTGGCAATTTCTACTGCTGCCCGCGTCCCTGCTAGACCGCCGCCTACAATGATTACGTCGTGTTCAATCATGCTCAATCGCGCTCAAACTGTTGCGTGAAGTTGTCCTATCTCTATCCTGACGCAAATAAAAAGTCCCTACCTAAAGGCAGGGAACTTCTTAAGAAATGATCTGATGTGTTGTTTCAGGAAGCTTTTCGTTAACCCGCAGCTTGGGCAGGGCGTTGGCTAGAGACTGTGCTAGGTTCTGCTCGGCTCTCCGTCTGAGGGCTAACTTCAGAAAACTCAATATGATTGAGCAAGGTTGTGACGAAGGCGAAGAGCAGAAATGGTAGGGAAAGCACCAAAATTAGCCCTACAGTAGCCAAAGCATAGATTGGACGGCTAGCACCCATCAGCGCCAAAGCAGACGCGAGACTGATGAAGATTACAATTAACCAAACGATGATTTGACCGTAGATATCACCAAAGGAGAGCGTGCAAACGAACCGATATTTTTGTTTATCCATAAGATTCTCTTCCAAAGCCCTTTGACCTTAAGCGTAAAGCCGAGCCAAAGATTTGGACAACTTAACTAAGATTTTTTAATAAAATGAGCTCTTTGACGTGCGCGATCGCCACCTACTGTTCTACAAACCCTACGACGTTCTAACCCAATTCACCGATGCTGCATCTGAGGGTGGCGCTTCCAGACGCACGCTCAAAGACTACATTGATGTGCCAGATGTTTACCCAGTTGGACGGTTAGACCGAGACAGTGAAGGATTGCTGCTGTTGAGCAACAATGGGCGACTCCAGCATCAGTTGAGCGACCCCAAATTCCAGCATCCTCGTACCTACTGGGTGCAGGTGGAGCGGATTCCGACTGAGGCAGACTTGATTCCGCTGCGGCAAGGACTGGTGATTCAAGACTATCGGACTCGTCCGGCAAAAGCTGAGCTGTTAGTTGAGGAACCGTCTCTGCCGCCTCGCGATCCGCCAATTCGATTTCGCAAAAATGTACCCACGGCATGGCTGGAAATCACGCTGACCGAGGGGCGCAACCGTCAGGTGCGAAGGATGACGGCAGCAATCGGTTTTCCAACGCTGCGGTTAGTCAGGGTAGCGATCGCTACTCTCACGCTGACAGGGCTAGAACTTGGACAGTGGCGCGATTTAACTAGTGAAGAGATGACGACTTTACGCAAAGCCTGTAAAATTTAATACACTAATTTGAGTTGCAGGAACATTCAAAATTCTACCGAAGTCAGTAAATTCAGCAGTGGAGCTTCAAACTGCCTGAAATACGACATTTATGCCCAAATTCGTCAAAAATCATCCTATCGGGTGAATCGAGAGAATGAAGTAAGGCGATCGCTTCTCGTCGTAGCTTGTATGGTATCCGGATCAAAATGCTCCCTGCCTCAATAAAAGAGTCTTTAAGCCAAAAGAAAAGCAAAAAAGACTTTGAAACTCAATGGTTGTAAACAATCGGGGATCAGGAGAAAAACAATGTTAATTTCAAAACGCTGGCAATCTAGAACTGCTTTGTTTATGGCGTTGGGAATGGCTTCAGTGTCAGCCTTGCCCACTTTGCTGGCGACCCCAGCAGTTGCAAATGAGCCATATCTGGTGGGGCAGCTATTTCCCTCCGATACGACCCGGCTTGTTGTACCTTCTGGGACGGTGATTCCAGTGCGCTACGAAGAAGCTGAAAGAATCATCGTCACGCCCAATGAAACGGCTTCCGTGACCCTAGTTGTGGCTCAAGACGTGCGCTCCTCTGCCGGAACGGTGTTGATTCCTGCTGGTAGTGAAATTGAAGGAGAACTACAGCCTAACGGCGGTGGTACTCAGTTTGTGTCCGAAGAAATCACGCTCACATCGGGTCAAACTTTGCCCATTGATGCCACATCTGAGGTGATCACCGATACCCAGGTCATTACAGAAGACACTGACCCCGATTTTCTTCGAGGGGCGGTGATTGGCGCAGCAGCGGCAGCAGTTTTATCAGAAATCTTCGGCTCGATTGATTTTGGTGAGGTACTAGCTGGTGCTGGCTTGGGTGCTCTAGGTTCGCTGCTTTTAGGAGGTGGCGAAGAGGAGGTTGAAGTCGTTGTTGTTGAGCCTGAAACTGACCTGGATCTAACCCTCCAAAGTGAATTTGAGCGTTAGGGATGGTCTAGATAGTCCAACCTGTAGCGTAGGGGCAGTTCGCGAACTGCCCTTACAGGGATCTGTGGTTTATTCAAAATGTCACTATGCATAGGTTTTCCACGCAGCCTTACCCAGCACAGCCACTCCACTTCCTATAGCAGCTGTGTTTTGCAGATTCAGGAAGCTTCGGCGTGCCCTATCAGTGAGGTTGTTGGAGAAAGTCGGAGGCAACTAATCCTTTTTGCAGCGCTAGGACAGCAGCCTGGGTGCGATCGCGCACATCTAGCTTTTGCAAAATCGTGTGAACGTGAACTCTGACCGTTCCTGGTGCGATGTAGAGAATTTTGGCGATTTCCTGATTGCTTTGTCCTTTTGCCACCAGTGCCAAAATTTCTTGTTCTCGTCGGGTCAAGGGGTTTTCTAGCGCCTGTTCTGAAGCAGGAGTTGAGCTGTCGGTTTGAAATGCCGCATAAATTTCTTGGGTTGCAACAGAGTCCCACCATGAAGCACCTGCTGCAACGGAACGAATCGCCAAAACTAGAGATTCAGCCGCAATTCCTTTCAAACAATAGCCCTGCGCCTTTGCCTCAATCAAACGAGCAATCAGCGGTTTTTGAAAATGAGAGGTAAGCGCCAACACGGGGAGATCGGGCTGCTGTTGTTTGATTTGGCGGCAAGCTTCGATGCCGCCGATGCCGGGTAGCCCAATGTCTAGCAACACTAAATCAAGCAGGCGATCGCAGGCAATTTCTATAGCGGTTTCTCCATCTTCGGCTTCTGCTGTCACATCCAGTCCTTCTTCTTGTTGAAGCCGGGTTGTAAGTCCGAGGCGAAATAGCTCGTCATCTTCTACCAGGAGAATGCGTAAAGGACTAGATTTCATATCAGGAATGGTGAGACAGACGCAGTAGGAACTAGCACTGGTAAGCAAAACCCAAATACGGCACCTTGAGATGAATTGTTTTTTGCCCAGATTGTTCCACCGTGAGCTTCGATGATTTGTCGGGTAAGGTAAAGTCCTAGTCCTGATCCTTTGGTTTGGCGATCGCCATGCCCCTGATAAAACCGTTCAAATAGCAGAGGCAATTCGTCCGATGTAATGCCTTGACCGTTATCGATCACTTTCACCACATGGTGAGTGTTCGTATTGCTAATCACAATTTCAACCTTGTCACCTCGCAGGGAGTGGTTGATTCCATTTTCTAATAAGTTGACAAAAACGCGCCGAATCTGAAGTGCATCTCCATTGACCCAGAAAGATTGACGGAAGTCAGAATCTCCACATCTCAACCGCAAATGGACTCGACGGCTAACCGCCAGATCGGTCAGCATAGCCGCCGCCTCGTCTGCTAATGCTCTAAGATCCACGGGTTTCCGCTGAAGGATTAGCCCTTCGGTGTCGTTGCGATAAACATCAAGCAGGGTCTCAACCAACTGTAAGCTGGCTTGATGACTACGAGCCATAATTTCTAAAACCCGGCGCTGAGGGGCTGTGACTGCACCAAATTTTTCTTGCTGAAAAGCTTTTAGGGTTTCGAGCGCCCCTAATAACGGTGTTCTTAGGTCGTGGGTCAGGGTCGAGGCAAAATCTTCTCGCACCTGGTTGAGATGCTCCTGGGTCTGGAGTTTGACTTGCTGCTGAGCGATCGCCTGCTCAAATCGACGATTGCAATCGCTCAACCAACCCGTAACAATCAGCGCCATTGCTGCAATCAGTCGATTAGCAACCGTGTCTAAGGTAATCGTCTCTGCTCCAGGTACGAATAGGTTGAAGATGGTGAGGCTGATGGCGATCACTGTCACCCAAGTTCGACTCGCTCGACTGAGCCCCGAATCTGCTAGCAAAACTGCGCCGATATATAGATAGCCAAATACATAAGGCGGTGGTGTGGAATATTCCAGAGTGCTCACGATAAGAAACAGGATCGCAATCAACCATTGAGCTTTAACCGGTTTATGAAAAGGGGACGGTTTGTGAGTTGGCGATCGGTTTAACATTGCAAAATCTAAATTTTAGAAATTAAAGAACATTTGAACAGTAGTGAATGTTTTTTGTAGATACTGTGCATGTAGGTTGAAGTCAAGCAGGTTGAGGAGTTATGTCAGTTTGGGGTCAAAGGGCTTCTGCGAATGCAAGACCCCGAAGACCCAACGAATGACCTTGTGC
>NZ_JACJPC010000093.1:0-7523 GCF_014695875.1 Leptolyngbya sp. FACHB-541
AAGGGAGTAGTGTCTCTCAATCCAAGTTTATTGAAGTACTCTTTGGAATTACTGCTTAAAGTAATCCAAACAATACAGATTGTTTGTCCTTAAACAGTTTTTGCGACAGAACCGTTGAGCCACCCATCCACCTTTTGGTCTCAGTGTTTCAGCCCTATTTCACTGACTGGCGCAAATGACGAAGCTTCAAATAACAGTTCAGTTACCTTAACCCTTTCAGACTTCCCCTTGCCCTTACCCAGATTGGGGCTTCCAGGCTTGGATACGTTCGTGGTCTGCATTCCACTGGGTTCATTACTTACTGCCAGCGTGACCGGAGTCAATGACTCTTTTACGGGGGGACAGTGGGACAGATTCCACTGGGAAAGAAGGCTTTCCACTCATTTAGGAGGATTGTCTTAATCCTCTAACACTCGACTTGCTACATCGCACTGCTACCTTTACCCCTAGAAGCAGCAATGCTGGCACAAAAAACCCCAGCATTGCTGCTGAGGCAGGTGTCTTATTGCTTTAACCTTCCCTTAGCGAAGGGCGGTAACGAAACCTGTGCGGCGATCGCCTAATCTATCATTGCCAGGCGCTCAAGTGCGCCAATTGCTTCGCTGTTGCGGGTCGTATACCCAACTTTCGGCGAAAACCTTTTGCTCTGGAACCCACTGTTCGCCGTCAAACACGTAAAGCTTGCTTTACGTTGTCCGTTAGGGTTTATTTTGAAGGTTCTTTGCCAACTTAAAACACAAAATTCAATAAAATTTCTGGAAGTCCGAAATCTGACAGTTACCAAGTGTAGCTCTAGGCTGGTCACAGCTCCAATTCAGGTTTTATGATTCAAGCAACAATTAGAAATGTGTCGCTTTACGTATTTTGTTTGTCTTTACTGACGGTTGGTTGTACGAGTAACAACTCCAGCAACAGAGCAGACAACCCAGACAGCCAAACAGATGTATCGACGGAGGTTGTAGCCACTGCTAATAACGAAAACGACTTAAGCACTCGCATTGAGCAAATCTCTCAGACTGCTCAAGGGCGGGTTGGGGTTACAGCCACAGTATTAGAAACTGGGGAGTCAGTTACTCTAAATGGAGATCAACAATTTCCGATGCAGAGTGTCTATAAGTTTCCCATCGCAATGGCTGTTTTGGCTCAAGTAGACCAAGGAAACTTGAAGCTAGACCAGAAGATTCGGATTGAGGCAAGTGATATCGTCCAGGACAGTCGGATTCTAGATGAGAGTTCACAAGGAATGGAATTCGATCTGGCTGAATTATTGCAGTATGCAGTTTCTGAAAGTGATAACACTGCTTCTGATGCGCTGTTACGACTCATCGGTGGACCACAGCGTGTCACGGAATATTTACGCGAGCTTGGCGTGGATGACATCGTTGTAGCGAACACAGAAAACGAGATCCAGTTCGGGCAGGATCCATCATTGCAGTATCGTAACTATGCAACGCCGGATGCAGCTGTTAACTTATTACGTGCTTTCCATGAAGGGCGAGGGCTTTCAGAATCTAGTCAAGCCCTACTGCGGCAATGGATGACAGAAACCCCGACAGGTCCAAATCGGATTAAAGGACTGTTGCCGGAGGGGACAGTTGTAGCACACAAAACGGGGACTTCGGCTACTGTTGATGGCATGACAGCTGCAACCAATGATGTAGGACTTGTGACGTTGCCGAATGGACAACATCTAGCGATCGTCGTTTTTGTTTTAGATTCGACAGCTAACGCTACGATACGCGAAGAAGTGATAGCAAAGGTTGCGCAAGCAGCATGGGATGAATGGAGCAAATAGGTGCAGGACAGTACTTCAATGAGTCAAGAGTATGAGACGATTTGAAGTCGCTGTTACCGTCTAACATAGTTCCTGGTGCAGCGGACTGACGAGAGATCTCTGTCTTCAATGCAAATGGGTACAACCGCTGACTTTAGTCGTTAGGCAGCAGGGGAGAATATGACAGAAGAACCAGATAAACCGAAACGCAGAAGCAAGGTGCGGGAGCGTGCAGACGAAATTAAACCGTACCTGTGCAAGAGCCTGATTGCAGTTCTGGAAGATCCCCATGACATAAGAAACATTGGGACAGTCATAAGGAACGTAAACGCATTCGCCTTTGTATAGCAGCCGAGTTGAACTCAGCGGAGTGGGTGACTGCTCCGCTGAGTTCAACTCGGCTGCTATACAAAGGCGGAAAAGACCAACAGCGACAGGAAAATCAAATAGCTAAATCTACGCAACATGATACAGACTCCATCTCAACCGATCGGACGTGGGTTTCGCAGGCGAACCAACCCGTTAAAATTCTTGCCGGGATACCAGGGCGTTTGGAGAAGATTGTCAAAACCGGGAAGGCTTTCCATGTGCTCCACCAGCCGGGTACGCATTGAACCATCAGGTAACGGTCCTCTTAATGCACCCATATTTTCAACAACGTGGTCGGGGTTTGTGGTTGCGGGAATCGCGCAGGTTACAGCCGGGTGAGAAATCACATACTTGAGAAAAAACTGCGCCCAGTTCTCGCAGCCAATCTCGCTGGCAAAATCGGGTAGTGGTTGCCCCTTTACCAATTCAAAAAGGCGGGCTTTCTCAAAGGGCATGTTAGCTAGGACTGCTGTTCCTCGCGCCGCCGCCGCAGGAAGAATTCTATCTTCAACTCCACGCTGACGAATTGAGTAGCGAAGTTGAACAAAGTCCAGATCGCCGTTCTCGATCCACCTCTCAAGCGCAGCAAAGTATAACGGATCGTGGTGGGTAACGCCCACGTAGCGAATTTTACCTTCTGCTTTCCATGCCTTTAACAGGGGTAAAATCGCATCTACATTCACCAAGCTATGAACCTGCATTACATCAATGCGATCGCGGAACAATCGCGTCATTGATTGTTCAAACTGACGCTGCGCCTGACTAGGATCGCCCAGATACTCGCCAGTTGCCCAGGTTTTGTCAGCAATAAACAAATCATTGGTCAAGCCAAGTGTTCTAGCAAATTCGCCTACGTTCACTTCCGACATCCCATAGAGCAATGAGGTATCGACCACTCGCCCGCCTGCATCCCAAAAGCGGCGCATCACTTGTTGAAGATGATCGCGGGGTTGATCAGACAAAGCATCAAAGGTCATAAACGTCCCCAGACCGATTGCAGGCAGTTTCTCCTGTGTGCGCGGGATCTCCTTCGTGATGATCTGTGAGGGTTGGGTTGAAGCAGGTTGCGACGGTTGAGTTTGAGTTTGGGTTTGATTCTGTGCCTGTGCCGTCTTAAAAAGAGTAGGTGTTAAGGCAGCGGCAGCGGCACCAAATCCTAACAATCCAAGTACCGACCGACGGGAAACATTTTGCCTAATTGCTGGACGGGTTGCCTTCATTGTGCGTTTCCTTTGTGATGTGTTAAAGATGAAATATGCCGAATTTGATTAAGCGTAACCACCGTTAGCGCGAAGAACTTGAGCATTAACCCAGTCCCCGTCTGTTCCTGCCAGGAATGAAACGACACGCGCAATGTCGAGGGGTTCTCCAAGCCGCTCCATTGGAGCAAGCTTGCTGAGATGCTCAATCTGTTCTTGAGTCTTGCCCTGGAGAAAGAGTTCTGTCGCGACTGGTCCTGGCGCTACCGCATTGACCGTGACATTGCGACCGCGCAACTCATTAGCGAGAACCCGCACCAATCCTTCAACTCCCGCTTTGGATGCAATATAGGCTCCATAGGTTGGAAACGACCTAGCGATCACGCTGCTAGAAAGGGCAATGATGCGGCCACCATCACTAATGTGCTTTGCCGCTTGAGCCAACACGAGAAATGTACCGCGCAGGTTCGTCGCAATGACGCTATCGAACAGTTGCACGTCATTGTCAATGATGGGCGACAAGGACATAATCCCGGCACTGTGAACGACGACATCGATCGATCCTAGTGTGGTGATGGTGTGCTCAAAAAGCTGCTCTACCTCGCTCTCTTTCGAGACGTTGGCTTTTACGGCGATCGCATTGCCGCCCGTAGCCTGGATTTCACTGACAGCTTCATCAGCCTTGGCGCTGCTTTCCGAGTAGTTCACAACAACAGAAAATTCATCTGATGCGAGTCGCTTTGCAATCTCGCGTCCAATACCGCGAGAGGCTCCAGTTACAATTGCTGTCTTCGGCATGATTGGCCTCGTAATGTTCTAGATCGGTCGGTTGAGGATAGTGCGTAAAAAACTCGTTCAAGTCTTATAGCTATACAGCAGCAGCAACTCCAGCAACTTCCGGTAATGGCTGAAGCGCTCCGTACTTCGCGTTAGGTGCAATCAAAAATTTCAATTGCCATCTAGACAGTAAGTTGCTGGCTTGCTGTTAATGACAAACACAAATGAACCTATGTCGATCATTGCACTTTACCTGCGATGTGTCCAATGCATATTGAAGATAGGGACTATATCAATGATGGTATAGTTAAAGTCATGACTCAACAGTTCCCTAATCTCTCCCGCATCGACCTGAACCAACTTCTGGCTTTACAAGCCCTTTTGGAGGAGAAACACATCACTCGTGCCGCCGCCCGCGTCTCGCTCAGTCAGCCCGCGATGAGTCGGGTGCTGGGTCGGTTGCGGGCGGCGATCGGCGATGATCTGCTCGTTCGTAGCGGCGTGGGGTACGAGCGAACGCCTCGTGGCGATCGCTTGCTGCAAGAATTAGAAGCGCTCCTGCCTCGCCTCAACGCGGCGATCGGAAGCAACGACTTTGATCCTTCTATTTCGCAGCAATACTTCCGCGTCACAAGCACCGATTACGCAGTTGCCGTGATCGTCAGCGGCGCGGTACGACTCTGCCGCAAGCTTGCTCCTGGCGTTCGCGTCGAGGTCATTGGCTGGACACCAGAGAGTTACCGTCACGTAGAAACAGGACGCTGTGACTTGGCGCTCGGTGTGGGCAGCGTACCAACCCCGCCCAAGGGACTAAAGGTGGAAGTGCTGTACCAGGAGCATTTCATCTGCCTGATCAGTGTAGACAACCCATTTAAGAACGAGCGTTTTTCTTTGGACGAATACCTGCGTCGTCCACATGCGAGCGTCGCCATCGCAGAAGGGCAGCAAACGATGATCGACCGTCCGCTGGCTGATCTGGGAAAGGCAAGAGATATTGTGTTCCAGTCACCCTACTTCATGGCAACCGCGCTCAATATTGTGAGTACCGACCTGATATTCACCGTCCCCATGCGTGTTGCACTCGAACTCTCAAAGTTGGCAAACCTTCGGCAAGTATTGCCCCCTCAAGAGATTGGGGACTTCCCCTACACCATGATCTGGCATCCTCGGCTCGAGGGTGATGCTGGACAGGCATGGTTCCGTGACCAGATCCGGGCGACGGTGAGACGAGGGTAAAAAGGTTGTGGTGCTTAAACTGATGCGTCGCTAGGGAGTATTTTAGAGGTTCTCCGCCAGCCCTAAACACAAAATCTAATAAAATCTCTTGGAGTCCGAAATCTCACAATTAGCGAGTGTAGGTCCAGGTTGTTCACGACTCCAATTCAGGTTTGATGATCCGAGCAACCATTAAAAAACTGTGGCTTTCCATATTCTGCCTGTCTCTACTGACTGTATTGACTGTTGGCTGCGGGGCGTAACTATTCAACGAAGCAATCAGGGTTCTAGCCTCTAAAAAAGGTGGAAAATAGCAACTGTACTACCGATCTTCAAGTAGTACGAAGTCCACATTTAGTCCAAACCTGTACTACTACTAGCTTTCAGGGAGATGGAGTAGCTTAGGAAAAGCCGAAATGCTTGATCTGCAAGCGATTTAACCTGATCTTGCAGGTTTTTACACGTATCCTGTCGCAATCCCTTTCTTGGTATGTTGAGGCAAAATCACAAAAATTTTTCTGGATGCTTTGTGCAGTAAAGCTTTCAGAGCCTACGTGGCGCTTCGTTGCAGCTACGCTACCTTTGCCCCTATTCCTTCAAAGGACAAGTAATGTGTTAATCCGGTTACAAAGCAGTTAAACAACAACAGCCAATAAACAGGTTTTTTCTATTCTTATTACTGCTGAAATAGAGAATTAAACCAAGTCACATTCTCAGGATCAGTATCGGGAGTCCAACCACTTTCTGACTCAAGAAATGTATATCTGGTTGCTTGCTTAAAAGCCCATACCCCGTCCTGATAAGCGTAGTTCGCTTCGATATAGACTTTGTTCTCGATTCGCTCCCCGCCGTTATACCAATTCAAATCGTATTTAACCGTACCTATATAGGGTGTAACTATTGAATCAGATTGAGTAATGTCATAGGAAGTCCCAGCTACTTCAGCAGTATAAGTGCATGTACCGTCCGAATAGCTTCTAGTCATCCCCTCTTGTAATTTTGGATTTATAAGTTGGGAGTCTTCGTTGATTCTTCCTTCCAGTCTGCTCTTAATTACTTCAGGGTCATTAGCATTTTCCTGTGCTTGCTCCTGAGAAAGTGGAGAGGCTTGGTTGCTGCTGCTAGTACAGCCATACCCAGAAAAGAATTGTAGAAGTATTACAACAGCAAGCGCTTTCAGTAGTTTTGCTTTGGTTTGGCGCATTCTTCTAATCCCAACGATTTCATTCCGAAGAGTGCCCTCTATAGAAGCTAAGGTATCAGGAAAATTTTTGAACCTTCCACACACTCTTGTTCAAAGCTTCACGTAATTTACGTAGACACGAGATTTTATCTTCACGATGGGTTTACTAAATTAGGAGCAACTTAACGGAGGAAAACATGTCTAAGAACAACGATGTTGTTGAAGTTGGAGCCTATGCAGCAGGTGGTGCTGCTGCTGGAGCTGGAGTAGCTGCTGCGGTCGGTGGAATGGGTTTAGCTGTAGGAGGAACCGCTGTTGCGATCGGTGCTGCTCCTGTAGTTGCTGCTGGGGCTGTTGTAGGACTTGCAGCTTTCGGTGTTAAGAAAGCATTTTTTAGTTGAGGCTCCAATAGCTTTTTGGTATGGCAAACCCTGAACACTTAGCTTTGTTTCAGAAAGGAGTTCAATACTGAAACGCATTTCGTGAGAAAAATGTGTTTTTTCCTGACCTTTCTGAGGCAAAGTTAGATCGTTTAGATCTTAGAGGAATAAACTTCAAAGAAGTTAACTTAACTGAAGCGCAACAAACAAAATCTGTTTTAATTGGAGCCGACTTAGAAAAGGCTAATTTCTCTAGATCGCCTTTATATAGTAATGGTTGCGGGATTGTAAATTGAAGTGTGTCAAAGGTCAGAAGTTGAGATCTAATGAACTACTGAACCAGAGATAGAAACACATGACCTTTCAACCTGAACTGCTTGACCAACTGCTACAAAGCTACGAGAAACCCGAAGACCTGTTGGGTGAAGGTGGGATTTTGAAACAATTAACCAAAGCCCTTGTAGAACGCTGCTTAGAGGCAGAAATGAAGACCCACCTGGAAACTCAAGAGGCTCAAACCCAAGCATCAAAACCTGCCAATCGCCGCAATGGGCATAGCAAGAAAACGATTAAAGGGGAGTTTGGTGAGGCAGAAATCGCCGTTCCCCGTGACCGAGACTGCGAAT
>NZ_JACJPC010000094.1:0-7659 GCF_014695875.1 Leptolyngbya sp. FACHB-541
TTTCTCGCTTCACTCCACATGCCCGGCGAAAAACAACTGGGTTCAGGGTTTGGATTTGCTGGTAGAGCATGAGTCATTCATTTCAGTAGGGCTAATCTACTTTCAGCTCTTCTACTGATTCATGCAAGAGGTCTATTCATTAAATGTGTAACGCCCTTTTCACAATGGTGTTGTTGGCGTTTCATCTAGCAGGTTGGGCGCAGGGGCAGCGGCATCATTAGTCAGGTTTCCTGGAGTACTCAATAAAGCGGTTGTGGCGTTTATTACTAATTGAGTTGCTCCGGTTAGGAAAGGGCGATCGATCTTGTCGAGTGTGTCTGTGGGTTGGTGATAGTTAGGATTGCGGTAGTTGGCGGTGTCTGTCACCATAACTGCCCCAATCCCTTTTTGCCAGAAGGGGGCATGATCGCTTCGCAACAAATCAGGGGTAAGCGGCCCCAACAGCGGAATCGGTAAGCTCAAGACCTGAGGCAAATCTGACTGACTGGTTTCATGGAAAGCGTTGATCAGGGACATGTGACCGCGATCGCCAATTACCGCCAAAAAGTCTCCCCGATCGGTAGGTGGGCTGATGGGCAGCCCAGCGGGATATTGCTGACAGCCCTCGGTGTGACAGGCAAACCCAATCATATCCATCACGATCGCGCCTTCTAAATTTTCGGTCAGGCTATCATCTGCTGCGTAGGCTAAACTGCCCAGCAGTCCGACCTCTTCCAGGTCAAATAGGGCAAGCTTGAGTGTTCGCGGAGTGGGAAGTTGTCCCAGTAGCCGAGCCGTTTCCAGGACAGCTGCGATCCCAGTAGCGTTGTCGTCCACACCGGGCGATTGCTCTATGGAGTCGTAGTGTGCTGCGACCAAGATTGCCCCAGCCGATGGATCGGTTCCTGGGCGCTCTGCCACGACATTTACACCATTCTCAAAGGTCTGGAACTGAGGCAACCAATCCGCTTCCCGTAAAGCCGAGGCAATGTAGTCGCGGGTGCGGCTCCGCTCTGCTTCGCTGTGTCGCTTAAAGGCAAGTGCCTCGACATCCGCCAGCACTCGATCAGGGTTGATGGTGGGTGCCTCGATCGGAGCAGGCATTTCTGCACGTGATTGGGGCGATCGCGAACGGACGGGACTTTGCTGAAAGCTGGTTTCTAAAATCTGAGGTCGGAGTTGAATTCCGTGCCAGTTCCACCCGGTGATGACTCCTACTAGCGTGACGAAAAATAAAGCCAACCAAATTCCCAGCTTCCTCATGTCTGCGTCCTGCTAATTTGCCCAGTTTTCATTTTATGAGTTCTACCCAAGTCATGCTTGTTTCAAATCACAACTTAATTAATGAGAACTATAATTCTCACTTTCGGTATCGCTACATTAGAAATGCTGCCCTGGTTACAAATGCCCGACATTGCCGATGTGATGTACGAATTTCATGGGGGCATGGCATTGCCATGCCCCTACAGAGGAGATTGAGATCCGTGAATCAAATCCATATTCAGCAACGCCCGATGCCCTTCCTTTAGCTAGAACCTAGAACTCCAGTCATTTATCCTTGCTTCAGCTGCTCTACAAACGCTGAATGTTCCGGTGAGTTTAACCCCACTTGCATCACTTCTAACACTCGTGCCATCTGGTTATTCAATAGTGCCTCGACTGCCAACCACAAACCTGGAAACACTTGACTGCGAATGATCCCATCTATATCAGGCATGAGTTGCTGATAATCTCCATCTACCGATTGGAACCACTCCAGTTGATTCTCAAATGCTTCCCAGATGATATATCCCAATACTCTATTGCGACGACAGGCTTGCTTTTTGCTGCCTATGTCGATTACCCCTTCGGGGAACTGCGAAGCAACCGCTCTCAGGACGAGTTAGGCGATCGCCACTTTCAAGCGGTGGCAGGTGATTATAAGCCGAACTGATTTGGGAGTAGGATGATCGACTAACCATCTTCAAATCCTCGGAACTGTCTAATATCGCTCACTGTAGTAGATCTAATATATCGAGTTGAAACTCTTGCACGGTAAGAATTCCAACTCGATATATTGGATTAGTCAGCCTGGTTATCGGGTGAGGATCAGCATCGTAATGGTAGCGATCGCCTTGAAAGATGTTCCTCTAACAAGGATGTACGTGGTGTGATACACGATCAATTGGGTGTTTAGGCAGACTTCGTATGAGTGAGTGCCCTATCTATCCCCGTGACTGGTGTAAGTACTGCGGTAACCGATTTCTTTTGAGGGGTTGTCAATTGTTCAAACTGACTACTGAGCCAACCATATCCTCTACCAATGCAGGTGGGGCAAACAGCACCACAGTTTTCTCCTTGGTCGTCGCAGATGATTACTTTTGCTGCCTGCATTTTGAAAACGCGATCGCATGTTCGGCAAACTTGTTGCTTGCCAACCCGATCATTACATTCAACTTGGAGTTGCATAAGATTTTCCCAAAGTTTAGAAATGAGTTTATAAAGAGGTGAGGTTAGCGGTCGCTAGGTTAATTACTTGAGCCAAAGCTCAATGCTACAAAGGTAAAGGCGATCGCCAGACCGTGCGTCTATCTTAGGAATAAACTTTGGGGAGAACGAATCCATATGAGCTTAATGCAGGGTCCCTCGATAGCGCAGTTGCCGCTTGAGCGCATAGTGTTCGGCAAACTTGGGAATATCGCCCTGGTGTCCCATCAGAATCACCGTATCGCCTTCCTTGATTACTGTGCTGTGGTTGGGGTGGACAAACGTACTGCCATCACTTCGACGTAGCGCTACCACAATAAAAGTGCCTCTGCCACGCACCTCAATGTCACTCACGATGCCACCGACTAGAGGTGAGCCTTTAGGAACTACCAACTCATCAAGCTGGACATCAATTTCTGCTAACAGTTCACTTAATGTACTGCGACCGTCGTTTTGATCGAGAAAGTCGATTGAGGCTGGATGAGTAATCATGTGCGCCATTCGCAGAGCGCCGATTGTAGCAGGCAACACTACGTGGTCGGCTCCTGCCAATCGCAGCTTTTTTTCAGTGGTGGGAAATTCACCCCGCGCAATGATTACCAGGTTAGGGTTCATTTCTCGTGCCGTTAATGTAATAAATACATTAGACGCATCATCTGGCAGCGCAGTAGCTAATACTTTGGCTCTCAAGATTCCGACAGCCTGCAAAATGGTTTCATCGGTAGCATTGCCAATGCGAACTAGATAACCCATTGCTTCGGCTTTGGCAAGGCGATCGCTATTATTATCGATGATCACAAAAGGTTGACCCGATTCCATCATCTTCTTTGCCAGGATCTGCCCAATCCGACCAAAACCACAGATGATCACATGCTGTTGTAAGGTATCAATTCCTTTTGCTATCCGCCGAGCGTCCAGAGCGCGGTTGATTTCTCCCTCAGTGACCATCTGGACAAACCCTCCTACCATGTAAACTGCTGACGAAGTCCCTGCAATGATCACTAGAATGGTAAAAATCTTGAGTGCCGGGGATTCAATTGGGCGAACTTCACCATACCCGACTCCGAAAATGGTAATGATCACCATGTAAACGGCATCGAGCAATGCCCAACCGGCGATCGTGTAACCTGCGATCGCCACAACAATGGTAATAACAAAAAAGACAGTGCCGAGCAGAATGCGGCGAAAAGACTGGTGCAAATTGGGTTGCCAGCAGGGGTAACGCTCTTACCGATGCGACAATCTTGCCACCAGTAGCAGAGTGCCAGGTGTAGCAGGTTATACCGAAGGGAGGGGATTAGGGGGTAGGGATTAGGGCGAGAAGAAAGACATTTCCTCTTTCATCCTTTCTTCCTCCTATTGCACCTGCGGCGAAGGTTCTGGAATTACCCCTGCGTAGGGGAAGTTGCTCACAGAACGCTGTAACTCTGCTAAAGAGCGGTTATAACCTAGAATCGCCTGTACTCGGTTAAATTCTGCTTCGGTCAAGTCAGATTGCGCGATTAATACGTCTGTTTGCGTTCCTACACCCGCTTGGAATCGCAGTCTTGCCAGTCGCAGGGCTTCCCTTGCCTGTTCCAGGGCTAAGGACGCGGTTTGAATGTTCTCGAAGTTAGCTTGCAGATTAGAGTAAGCGCTTTCTACATCAAACCGAATCTGGTTGCGCTGCGCTGCAAAATTGGTTTCGGCGATCGCAATATTGGCCTCTTCCTGAGCTGCTTGCGCCCTGGCAGCACCTCCATCAAACAAACTCAGATTGAACTGAGCGCCAAACTGATAATTGTCTTGTACGGTTTGATCCTCGTTTAAGGTGTCCTGCACGTTATAGCTCGCAAACAAACCAATCTGAGGTCTCAACTGAGCCAAAGCAGCCCGTCGTTGAGCGTCACTAACTTCGCGCTGCACAAGCTGTTGCTCTAGCTCAGCCCGATTTCTGATTGCTAAGACGATTGTTTCTTCGAGGCTCAGATCCCACAGGTCTGCCACCTCCACTGGATCGGCTGCTGCCACCTCTACCGACTGAGCCAAGCTCAGCGTTTGGACGATTTGACGACGGGCAATCTGGCGTTGGCTGAGGGCTTGGGTAAGCTGCTGTCTAGCATTTGCCACGTCCACTTGGGCTTGCAGCACGTCAAACCGCGTTCCTACCCCTGCTCGCTCCAGTGCTTCGGCATCGCGCAAACTCTGCAACGCCTGTTCTAGTGCTGACTCTTGAATTCGCACTTGCTCATCTGTTTCTTGCAAGTCGTAGTAGTTATTAATGACATCTAGACGCAGCTGCTCTTCCTGGGCTTCGACCTGCAGTTCCTGAAAACGAACCTGTCCCTCAGCTGCCTCAATCAAAGCTGGTCGCCGACCTCCAGTAAACAGCGTGTAGTTGAGTTCTACCGCACCTCCCAGGACGACGTTGACATCATCCTCGTCTGATTGACCGCTGCCACCTTGACCTCCCTGAAGCTGATCCAGAAAATCCTGTAATGCTCCTGAATCTTGCTGCTGCGTGTTTTCCTGGAAAGTCAGATTTGAATTTAAGTCTACTGTGGGTAGATTGTTTGCCTGTACCTCCCGCAAAGCTGCCTGTGCCCGCTCTAGTTCTAGCCTGGACACCTGAAGCTCACGGTTGTTACGAACGGCCAGATCAATTGCTTGTTCTAAGGTAATGGGCTGAGTTCCAACAATCTCTACCTCTTCAGGTTGAGTCGGAAACTGAAGTGGATTGGGGCTGGGATTAAGGTATTCCGGTGCTGCCTGAATCAAGTTTTCATCGGCTGTTTCTGCCTCTGCTTCCGTTTCTGCTTCTGCCTCGTCATCTACCTCTGCTTCATCTTCTGGGGGGGGAGCTTCGTCAGAGGAGTCTAGAGATGGGGCGGGCGATGTTTCCTCAGTCTCATCTCCTGCTGGTAGATCTTGGGATAGTTGCTCTGATACTTCTTCTGATGCCGTTTCTGGCGATGTTTCTGGCGTTATCTCTCTTTCTGACTCATCGGCAGAAGCATCATCCGGGGAGGCAGATGCATTGCTAGGTTCCTCTGCCTCGTCAGATTGCTCTGTTGGCTCCGCTGACTCAGCATCAGCCTCAGCGTTAGATTGATCGCTTGCTGCGGTTGGCTCTGTTGCTGCGGCTGACTCTGTTTCTACGACAATGGCTTCTGACTCTGAGTCATTTTCAGGCTGAGCCGCTTCGTCAGCTTGAGCAACTTCGACGGTTTCAGCAGAGTCTAAAGCCGTTGCGATCGCCCCAATCGAATTTTCGTGCTCAACCTCATCCTTGCCGTCAAGTCCACCAAGACGTGCAGGAGACTGAGCAGAAGCTGAGTGCAGGGGACTGAGAGCAATGATGGTGCCAACACTTACAGCAAGAAGAGAAAGAGAAAATCGCATGTTGTATATCTTTCAGTCCAGATGTTTAGCGGCAAAAGAGAAGCCTTAAGCAGAATACTGGCTGACCGCCAGAATTGGCAAATGACTTCCTGTGAAGCCATTTAAGTGCAGTTTAGGTAAAAATTAGGCGATCGCACTTCATCCACCTGGTTAATCTTTCCAGGGGAAGACGACAGGTTGGGGGTGGAGGCTAAGACTGGGAGCTAGGGGCTAGAATGCAGCATAAGAGGGATTTCCTTCATCCTTCACCTTTACACCTCCCTTCACTTCTACACCTCTAGTTTCTCAAACTCCTTTTGTCCATAAAGCATTTGCTGGTCAACCGCTGAAAGCACGCGATTATTTGCTAGGTCAGATTGCAAACAGCGGCAAACTAGCTCTGCTACATCCGCCCGATGAATCGACCCGGCAATGGTTGGGTCTGGAGTTAACACTGCATTGCCCGTTGCGGGTTCCGATTTTAGCCCGCCTGGACGGATGATGGTGTACGTCAATCCACTAGCAATTAAATGCTGTTCAGCCTTTTCTTTTTCGACTAGA
The DNA here is from genome assembly GCF_014695875.1 of Leptolyngbya sp. FACHB-541. Lineage (NCBI taxonomy): Bacteria > Bacillati > Cyanobacteriota > Cyanophyceae > Leptolyngbyales > Leptolyngbyaceae > Leptolyngbya > Leptolyngbya sp. FACHB-541. The sequence goes on from NZ_JACJPC010000094.1 coordinate 6,367, forward strand.
ACTTCACCTAATGCTTGCAGGGCTTGAGGAGGCAGCGCTACCACACTGTCACCGCTGCCAATCGACGATACCAAAATGAATTTTTGTGCCCCTGCTTTGACCGCAGCATCGATCAAATTCTTGTTTCCCAGGTAGTCTGCTCGCTCACCATCTTTAGGCAAACCACCAATCGTGCTAATCACTGCCCCAATCGATTCGCCCTGCATCGCTTGCTCAACTTCACCCAGGTTCAGCGCATCTCCCAGAGCGATCGCAATTCCCATTGCCTCTAGCTCTGCCCGTGCCGCCTCGCTGCGTAAAAGCGCCTTGACTGGAAGCGATCGCTTAACCAAACCCCGAGCAGTCTCAAGTCCTACCCCGCGACTGGCTCCGGCTAGAAATACATACGGTGCTGTCATCTAAATTGCCTCCCCGTTTGAATCAATTGCTCACAGATTTAGACCTCTGCCACATTAGTAGTGTGCGAGAAATCTTGCACCTTTGTACAAATTGATTGGAAAAACCGACTAAAAAGATTCTACGCCTGGAACTTCTGCGTCAGTTTGGGGTCAAACACTGAGGAAGCGTAATGCTTCCTACAGGGGGGTTGGGGGCTAACCCCCCTTAAAAATTTCACGGTGCCACCCTACCGTCAAGATTCTGAAACCTTCTCCTTAAATAGCTTCCCAGCCGAAAACACAGGGACAGTCGTAGCCGGAATCGTCATCACTTCACCTGTCTTGGGGTTGCGCCCTTCACGGGATTGGCGTTCTCTTGCTTCAAATGTGCCAAAACCGACGAGAGTTACCTTGTTGCCTGCGGCGACAGATTCCTGGATGGACTCCAGCACTGCGGTTAGCACTGCATCCGCTTCTTTCTTGGTTACTCCTGCCTTATCGGCGATCGCATCCACTAATTCACCTTTGTTCATATAGGTTGCTATTTAACGCTTGCAAGGATTATAGGGCACAGACCACGCAGACGCACAGCCAATAAAAAGCAGCCGCTACTGGGGTGGGCTGCTGGCTAGCATGAGTTGCTAGAAGTAGAATATCACACTAGTTAGTACATTTGAACTAAGTTGCTTTACCTAACTGAAGTGATACGGAATCCATTCTGTAGAGAAGCACGATTGGGTGTACGGGCGAAGCATTCGGCAAGAGAATTGTGCTTCAGTGGCAAGGATTATAACCGAATGCTTCGCCCCTTGTATGTAAGCGCCAGCATCAGCGAGACTGCTGATAGACCCTGTCAGGAGTGAAGTACTCTGATTCGCCCCTAGGGATAACCAAGCCTGTACGTAGATTAGACCTC
>NZ_JACJPC010000095.1:0-10274 GCF_014695875.1 Leptolyngbya sp. FACHB-541
TGGGTATGGAAGTAATGCACGAGCGCAATGCTCACAACTTCCCGCTCGACCTCGCTTCTGTGAAGGCTCCTAGCATTGTTGGCTAGACTCTAGTCACAGCTCAAGCAAAAGCGCTCCCTTGCGGGAGCGCTTTTTGCATTGGGGCTGGCTGATGACTGGAAACTAATGATTGCTCTGGTTTTCACTCAAAATCACCAGTTTTCGGCGTTTTTGGCGATCGCCCTTGACCATTCGCGACGGAGTATGTCATGCTCCACTGCGGGGATCAAAGACAAAGACAAAGATAAAGAATGAATGAAGCGTCGTATACCTAAACGCTATATTGTGCTAATATCATGCACCGACAAAGCGCCCATTACCTTCTCATTTCATCCGTTGGCGGTAATTGTTCCGCTAGCGATCGCCATCGTCACCCCTATTGCTTGGGTAGGCATGACGCTGTATTCCCACTCCCAACGCAATTTGATGCTGACTGAAGAAGCCGCAGATGTCCTACAGCAGCTAAACGCATTAGATGCAGAAGTAAAAAACTTGCGTGAACGGGCAGGCTTGCCTCGCACTGAGTTTGCTCCAACGGAAGCAGATCCGAAGTCCAGTCCACAAGGGGGGACTGGAACGCCTGTCGAGGCAGAAGAACTTTTAGAGACAGCAAACAGCCGCCTGCCTGCTCTCTCCGCCGATTTGAAGCAAGAAATTGAGCCAGCTTTAGAAAATACCTTGCTCCGTGAAGCGGCTCGTCCAACAGGCATTCCTCTGAAAGTTACGACTGAAATTTCTTCTCCATTTGGGCTGCGCCGAAACCCGTTTGGGCGACGCAGCTTTGAGTTTCACCAGGGATTAGATTTTACAGGTGCTTACGGTTCTCCGGTTCACGTCACTGCGCCTGGAACAGTGGAGAAAGCAGAGTGGTCTGGAGGGTACGGCTACCATGTGGTCGTCAATCATGGGTATGGTTATCGCACCCTATACGCCCACCTTTCTAAACTGGAGGTGTCTCAGGGAGCACAGGTCAACAATGACCAAATTGTTGGATATTTAGGCAGCACAGGCCGCTCTAGTGGACCGCATCTACACTACTCGGTTTACCGCAATGGTACAGTGGTAGACCCCCAGGGTTACTTAGATTAAACTCATTGACATTTACATTGGGGATAGAGCGATGTTTAGGCGCAAGCGGGCGAATGCGTTGACCTACATCAGCGCCACGAGCGAGTTTCAAGGCAACTTGAATGTAGAGGGAAATCTACGCGTGGATGGCATTATTCATGGCACGGTTGAAGTCAGGGGCGACATGGAAATTTCTTCAACCGGCTTGGTTGAAGGTCCTGAATTGCGGGCACATAACATTGTGGTACATGGGGTGATTAAAGCCCACGTAGTAGCAGAGGGCAGGTTGACGCTGAGCCGCACTGCTCGACTTGAAGGGGATGTAACCGCCAGCTCTCTCGACATTGAGGCTGGCGCATTTTATGTAGGGCACATTGCTACCAGCGATGTCAAAGCATTGCCTGTCGGTGCAGAAAAATTCCCTGAGTTGGTGGGGCGAGAGGAAGAGTAATTGCGTTCAGGACTCATTTTTCGATAGGTTAGGACGGTATACTCTTCGACTGTCCTTTCCCAAATTATGGGTAACACCTTTGGTCAACTGTTTCGCGTCACGTCCTTTGGGGAATCTCATGGGGGAGGCGTGGGTGTCGTGGTAGATGGCTGCCCACCGCGACTGGAAATTTCTGCTGAGGAGATTCAGGTTGACCTGGATCGTCGCCGTCCTGGTCAAAGCAAGATCACGACCCCTCGGAAAGAGTCAGACACTTGCGAGATCTTATCGGGCGTGTTTGAGGGCAAAACGCTGGGAACGCCGATCGCCATCTTGGTTCGCAACAAGGATGCGCGTTCTCAGGACTACGACGAAATGGCGCAGAAGTACCGTCCGTCTCATGCGGACGCAACCTATGACGCAAAGTACGGGATTCGCAATTGGCAGGGCGGTGGGCGATCTTCGGCGCGGGAAACGATTGGGCGAGTCGCGGCAGGGGCGATCGCCAAAAAAATTCTGCGTCAGGTCGCGGGTGTTGAGATCATTGGCTATGTCAATCGGATCAAGGATTTAGAAGGAGTCGTTGATCCCGACACTGTGACGCTGGAGCAGGTTGAAAGCAATATCGTTCGCTGCCCTGATCAGGACTGTGCTGAACGAATGATCGATCTGATCGAGCAAATTGGGCGATCGGGCGACTCGATTGGCGGTGTCGTTGAATGTGTCGCCCGCAATGTTCCTAAAGGGTTGGGAATGCCCGTATTTGATAAGCTAGAGGCAGATTTGGCAAAAGGTGTAATGTCTCTGCCTGCCAGCAAAGGGTTTGAAATCGGTTCGGGCTTTGCCGGAACCCTGATGACGGGTAGCGAACACAACGACGAATTTTACACCGACGAAGACGGGCAGATTCGCACTCGCACAAATCGCTCTGGGGGTACTCAGGGCGGCATTTCTAACGGGGAGAATATTATCTTGCGGGTTGCCTTCAAGCCCACCGCAACGATTCGTAAAGAGCAGCACACCGTCACGACGGACGGGGAAGAAACCGTTTTGGCGGCAAAAGGGCGGCATGATCCCTGTGTGTTGCCTAGAGCTGTGCCGATGGTCGAAGCGATGGTTGCCCTAGTGCTGTGTGACCATCTGTTGCGCCAACAGGGGCAGTGTGGAGTTTTGTAGTAACGTTTCAAGAATCTGACCGATGGCAATGACGGCTTCAACGATGCTGAGCTTGGGCACTTTGGCCCCCGCTTTTCAACTGCCAGATGTGGTGTCGGGTGAAACGATTTCATTGGAAACGTTTGCAGGTAAGCAAGCGTTGCTGGTTATGTTTATCTGTCAGCACTGCCCGTTTGTTAAACACGTCAAAGCAGAACTTGGCAAGCTAGGGCAAGACTACCAGGACAAAAATGTTGGCATCATTGCGATTAGCGCTAATGATGTGGAGAATTATCCAAATGATTCTCCTAAGCATCTCAAAGCAATGGCCGCAGAGTCGGGCTTTACTTTCCCGGTTTGCTATGACGAAAGCCAGGAGGTGGCAAAAGCTTACACTGCGGCCTGTACGCCTGATTTTTTCTTGTTTGATGGCGATCGCCACCTGGTTTACCGGGGTCAGCTAGACGACAGCCGCCCTGGAAATAGTAAGCCTGTTGATGGGCTTGATTTACGTACTGCCCTAGATGCAGTGTTAGCAAACCAGCCCATCGATTCTGATCAAAAGCCTAGCATTGGCTGCAACATTAAATGGAAACCTGGTAAAGCACCCAGCTATTACGTTTAAGCGGCTTGGAAGACTTGCTCCAGCGTTAGACCTAGAATTGTGCTGGTTTCCTCTGCTGTAAAGCCGTGCTGAAGCATGATTGGAACCGCTTCTAGTTTGTCTTGTAAACGATTTTCTGCTTGCCGTTCTGCTAGGACTTTTTGGTAGAACCGATTTTGTTTCAATTCACTGAGTTCAAACATATTGCTAGCACGGGTTGAATGTAAATTTCCGTTACACCGAGGCCTGGTTTTATTGGGCAATCTGCCCTCGCTGCTTCCTAACCGGTCGCTAATTTATAGTACATCTGTTCTAATCTTTAGGACAGGGGCAGTGAGAAATAATTTGGGTTATGAAATCGCAACAATTGCTTGAACTGCAGCATCTAGTCCAAACCAATTTTGGATAGCGTAATAGAATAAAGCGTTAAGTCTAACGCTTGACGTTAGTTTCGCTAGTTTCGCTTTAATTTCAACGGCACGAGAGTTGAGGCACCGGTCCATCCTGAGGTGCTTGCTCTGACTGTTCACCAAGATTTCCAGGCTCAGGACTTAGAGCCAAAAGCTTTCGCATCAACCGCTCTTTATCGTTACAACTTCCTATGACTTCCTCAATTCGTTTCCTCATGTGTTCGGCTCATCATTATGAGGTGGACTATGTGATCAACCCCTGGATGGAGGGGAATATTCACAAGTCCTCTCGCGATCGCGCCTTAGAACAATGGCAGCAGCTTTACAATGTCCTGACTCAGCACGCCACCGTCGATCTGGTCAAACCGCAGGTCGGGGTACCTGACATGGTGTTTACGGCAAACGCAGGACTGGTTTTGGGAGATACAGTCGTGCTGAGCCGTTTCTTCCACAAAGAGCGCCAGGGCGAAGAGCCATTCTTTAAGCAGTGGTTTGAGGAACAGGGATATACCGTTCACGAGTTGCCCAAAGACTTACCATTTGAAGGTGCCGGAGATGCTTTGCTTGACCGCGAGGGGCGCTGGCTCTGGGCTGGCTATGGCTTCCGCTCAGAGTTGGATTCTCATCCTTACCTGGCAAAGTGGCTAGATATTGAAGTGGTATCGCTGCGGCTGATGGACGAGCGCTTCTATCATCTTGATACCTGCTTTTGCCCGCTTACAGATGGCTATTTGCTCTATTATCCACCTGCTTTTGATGCCTACTCAAATCGTTTGATTGAGATGCGAGTGCCCGAGGCAAAACGAATTGCCGTTGAGGAAGCAGACGCAGTTAATTTCGCCTGCAATGCGGTCAACATCGATCGCACGATCGTCATGAACATCGCTAGCGATTCTCTGAAAGATCGTCTGGCAAAGGTCGGCTTTGAGGTGCTTGAAACGCCCCTGACCGAATTTCTCAAGGCAGGTGGAGCCGCAAAATGTTTGACGTTACGGGTGACGGAGCCAGTGGAGCCTGCGGTTCATGCCAGCGCTGCGGTTGAGAGCCGGACGATTCGCCTGGAAGGACATTTGCTCGATTCGGGTTTAATTAACCGTGCCCTGGATCTCGTTGTGGAAGGAGGCGGTAGTTTCCAGGTGTTAAATTTTGACCTGGGTGAACAGCGGCAAAGCACCTCCTCGGCTGAGGTGAAGGTGTCTGCCCCTAGCCATGACGTGATGGAAAAAATCATGTCTCAGTTGATCGACATTGGCGCTTTGACGCTGCCTCAAGAGGCGTGCGATGTCCGTTTGGAAGCTGTGCCGCAGGTGGGAGTGGCTCCCGATGATTTTTATGTCACCACGATTTACCCCACTGAGGTGAGGGTGAATGGGGAATGGGTCAAGGTAGAAGGTCAGCGAATGGATGGGGCGATCGCCATCACTTCCACTGCCGGAGGTTTTGTTGCCCGCTGCAAACTGCTGCGCGATCTCCAGCTTGAAGATCAAGTTGTGGTTGGGGTAGAGGGCATTCGCACAATTCGCAAACCCGAATCGCGAGATCAGCGGGCTACCCAAGAGTTTAGCTTTATGGGAGCGGGCGTTTCGAGCGAACGTCGAGTAGAGCTAGTGGTCGAGCAAATCGCCTGGGAACTACGTAAGATTCGTGATCAGGGCGGCAAAGTTGCGGTTACGGCGGGACCTGTGGTCATTCATACCGGCGGCGGGGAGCATTTATCTCGGCTGATTCGAGAGGGCTATGTGCAGGCGTTGCTGGGTGGAAATGCGATCGCCGTCCACGATATTGAGCAGTCGCTAATGGGCACTTCGTTAGGCATGGACATGAAGCGAGGCGTTTCTGTGCGCGGCGGGCACCGTCATCACCTTAAGGCGATTAATACGATCCGTCGCTGTGGCAGCATTGCTCAGGCGGTCGAACAGGGCATTCTCACCAACGGCATCTTCTACGAATGCGTCCGCAAAGGCGTGCCCTTCTCTCTGGCAGGCTCTATCCGAGATGATGGTCCGTTACCCGATACCAAAATGGACTTGCTCGAAGCTCAAGCAGATTATGCTCGGCTGATCGAAGGGGCAGACCTGATCTTGATGCTGTCATCCATGCTGCATTCGATCGGTGTAGGCAACATGACCCCTGCCGGAGTCAAGCTGGTTTGCGTAGACATCAACCCGGCTGTTGTGACAAAGCTGAGCGATCGCGGCTCCGTTGAGTCCGTCGGTGTGGTAACAGATGTAGGCTTATTCCTGAGTCTGCTGGTGCAGCAGTTGAGCAAGCTGACAAGTCCTTATCAGGCTGCATGATGTTGAGGGTGATTTAGCGTGAAGGCACTGGCGCACCAGCTACGGTGCCTTCACGCAGTTTGTAAAACCTTTGTGTAAATGTGAGTGCAGTGGAGTCACATTTACACAAAGGTTAATGAATTTGAGAATTAGGGATGGGTTGGGCACACTGGAGGAAACTCGATAAGAGGCAGAGCGTTGAGCATCTTCAAGACAATCTGGCAAAGGCTCAAGAATGCGTTTCTCAGTCTCCAAACCTACGATGTACTCAGTCCTGACTTTAAGCAGCGGCGACAGGTCAACCGAATGTTGCGCAGTCGTCCTGCTCCGAATTTGAATAAGTGGTTTAACTCTTACTATCAGCCCATCGGCATCGCTCCGTCCGTTGCGGCTTTTGCCTACAGCTATTTAGAAAAATATTCTGGACTGAGAATTGCTAGAGTGCTTCCAAGCGATCGCCTGGAAGCTGATTTGCACTGGACAGAAGTTTGCTGGTTTGATTGGGAAAACAGGCTGTGCGAAGACTTTTGGCACTGTTTTGGCGCTGACCTCAGCGATCACCTGGAGGACTTTGACCCCTATACCGTCGCTGATCTGCTTGAATTCCTGAATTGCCAACTTCCTCAAAATAGCCGATTCCGTAAGGATAACAAGAGCGACAACATCCGGCTTTAATGCAAAAAGTTTGCAAAAGGTCAGTTTTTGCCATATCTTGTTAACAGTAGTTGCACATTATTCTCAATAAATAGCTTTAGGAAAACTTCATTAGAGTCTCTCATACTTCCAATCAGAAATGATTATTAGTTCGATTGGTTCCGATAAGGACGAGACAAGCCTTGTCCGTACTGCCCTCAAGGCACTTCCGAAAAGTATCCATAAACTTCTGAAGTCGTTTATTACCAAAGTATTGACTCAACCAGGGTATTGATCCCCAATACCCTTTGTCAGAGCTATTGAGCTTAGCCTGACCGTTTATTGTAAGCAAATTTATCTAGGAATCTATTGCATTTAGTTTGAATCAGAATCAATGAATTCATCTTCTCCTAATTCCGAAACTGGACAATTGGTCTCTATTCCCCGAAGCGATCGCTGGCAGGTTTATGCCCGGCTTCAAGAACTCGACATTCCCTGTACCTGTCTTGGCGACGGTAGCTTTCAAGCCAAAATTGACACTCCCCTTGCAGCTTTGCAGCTTTGGAGCGTGATTTATCAGGTTACGTCTTCTCGCCATCAGCTAATTGGGCAGCTAGAGCGCTGCTGGCAATACTAGGTCGGTGGCTACGAAGAATCCAGCGTTTGAGTAATTTCTTGCTTCGCTCCGTACAGAAGAGTTAAATCAGGTTAGTTATGAGCAGAACAGCAGATTTTCAGGTAGAAGGACGATTTTTAGGCTTGATTCTTAAAGACGGTTACAAGCCAAAAGCAATTAGGCTAGCCACGGCAACGGGCGAATATCCGATCAAGCTGGCAAAAGAAATCCGATTTTCTCTACCGAAAACGCTAACTCCAGGTGAATGGATCCGTGTGATTGGAATTCAGAAGCTGGACTACAAAGAGGGAACCGTTAAGCTCAAGGCTTATCAGGTCGTTCCTGTAGCCCCTAGTCAGGCTGCGATCACTATTCCCCCCGTTCAATCTGCTCCGGTTTCTCAGCCCTCAACACCTGCTCCATCTGCAACCACAAGCTCTAAAAATCCCTGTATTCTGGTTTGCCAAAAGTCAGACTGCTGTAAGCGGGGTGGTCGGGCGGTTTCTCAAGCGCTAGAGCAAGCGCTGAGCGATCGCGACCTAGCAGATCAGGTCACCATCAAAGGTACGGGTTGCATGAAGCAATGTAAAGCTGGCCCAAATATCGTCATGCCTGACAAAACTCGCTATTCTCGGATTCGTCCGCAAGATATTCCAGATTTGGTGGATAAGCATTTTGCGGCGATCGCAGACTAAAAGCATTGCCCTAGCATCAAAAATTCCTACACTGCACCTGCTTGAATCATCTGAATAGCCCTCTCAAGGCACTGACTGCCGCCATTCGCGCATTCAGGAATCTCAACGTCTGGTGGAACTCCTACTCCCTCAATTGTCAGCCCTTTAGGTGAGATGACTTGAACTGTAGGAGCAATCAGCGCAAAGCCTTTCCATCTCAACCTAAAAGCGTCACCTCCGAGTAGTGCGCCCATTGTGCGGACTCCTAGTATTCTGGCAGAACCGTGATCTTTGACGACCCCTGCAAACAAGTCACAGGCTGAACCACAGCGGTCGTCGATTAGAACAAAATGCGGTCTTGGATCTTGCTGAGCTTCTAGCCGAGTGCGCCACTCAACGTAAGGGTGTTCTTTCCCGAGTGCAATATCTGCTTCTGCTTCCGCATTGTTCGCGTCGTCAAAGTAGCCTCGAAAGACATAAGGTTCCTCCATCTGTAACCCTTCACGGGTTCTGTCCCACCAAAGAACTTTGTCAGCACCAACAAGGTCTTCAACTGCATAGCTAACGCTCGATCCATAGCCTCCTTCATTTCCACGCACGTCAATCAGAACGATTTTGGCTTGAGTTAGCTGAGCCTTTGCCTGGTCAAGCTGAGCTTTAGTAATGAGAGGGACGATAAAACTTTTGACTTGCAGAATGCCAATCTCGCCTCTCATCTCGGCTGAAACGCTGGGCTCAGGGGTAGCAGCATCCGGTAAAGGTTTTTGCTCGAATATGCGAAACAACCGTTCTCCTTCGGTCGGATCTAACAGCCGTACGTGGGAAACTCCCAGTCGATCAAGCTGTTCGCTAATCCGTGCAGTCAGTTCTGCTCTAGTCCAGTTTGGTTTGGCTTCAGCTTCGGCTAACAGTTCACTCAAATGCTGCTCGCGTCCTGCCTTCTTGAATGCGGGATCAAAGATTTCGCGATCGAGGGTTTGGTAAACATTCTCAATGAATAGTTTTGCTTCCGAGGAGGAAATGATGTCTGTATCTTCTAAGGCTGAAGAGGTGAACCAATCTAGCGAAACTTCGTCCTCTGTCTGGTTAACACTGCTAGTGTCCTCACTTAGCTGCTGACTCACTCGATCCGTGTTAGTCGGTTGACAGCCTAAAAAGCCCAATAACGTGACTAGAAGAAAGCCTCTTTTGAGATATTCGATCTTTGACATAAGCGTTATGCTGACAGGGTTGCGCTCATTTGTCGCTAGCTTGACTAGAGGAATCCATTATCGATAAGTTGCTAGCCTGCCGTCTTTCAAATTTCGATGGAAACTTATTAATATCTTTTGATTAGGCGATGTCTTCTAGCCGAGCTATTCACCCGAAAGACGCAATCAAACCGGAGCAGGTAGTATCTAGTCAAGCTCTCCAAGCGGGTCGATTACTTCTAGAACATCAAATTCAGCCCTCTGGAGAATGTGAAATCTCAGGAGGACTTACTCAGCACTTACTGATTTTTGAATTAGGTCATGTAGACCGTCAAGTTTTTTGCATGGGTGGGCAGGAATATGACGATTCTCTACGCCAAGGTGACTTGTTGCTGATTCCGGCTTGTACGTCTTTCTTTGGTGCTTGTGAGATGACCGATGAAGTCTTAGCGCTGAGCATTGAGCCAGACTTTTTGCAGCAGATGGCGTTAGAAATCGATTGCCCTCACCCTGAACGGCTTGAACTGCTCAGCGGGTTTAAGGTGCGCGATCGCCAACTTCAATCTATCTTTCAGTTCATTCAAGCCGAAATACAGCAGACTAAATGGGGAAACCAACTCTATCTAGATTCCCTGACAAATCTGTTGGCAATTCACCTGCTCAGAAATTATGCTTCGCGTCCTCTAGCGCTGCGATCGCCCAAAGAAGGGTTAAGTAAATTTAGGCTAAACCGCGTCCTGGAATATGTTAATGCTCATCTTGCACAGGACATTCAGTTAGCAGATCTTGCTCACGCGGCAAATCTCAGTCAATGTTACTTTGCTAGTTGCTTCAAGCGATCGCTAGGGATTGCACCTTGGCAGTATGTTGTAGAGCAAAGAATTGAACGGGCAAAGAAGCTTTTGAAGCAAGGTAACGACTCAATCACAGACATCGCATTTCAGTGTGGGTTCAACAGCCAAAGTCACTTTACCCAGCAGTTTCGCAAGCATACGGGAGTGACACCCAAGACATACCGAGAACAGAAATAATACAGAGTCCGTTGCGTGAAGAAGCACTATTTGGTGTAGATACTGTGCATGTAGGTTGAAGTCAAGCAGGTTGAGGAGTTATGTCAGTTTGGGGTCAAAGGGCTTCTGCGAATGCAAGACCCCGAAGACCCAACGAATGACCTTGTGC
>NZ_JACJPC010000096.1:0-51394 GCF_014695875.1 Leptolyngbya sp. FACHB-541
CTCGACTCAATTTGTCAACAACGCTTCAGGCTATCTCAACAACCGTAACGTGTTTACCTTCTTAGGCTAAGCCGAATAGTCCAGGTACTGTTGTTTAACTAAAGGGAGGGCTGTGGTTTCGACTACAGCCCTCTTTTCAGCTAGAAGTTGGGCGTGCTGTAGAAATACCTCTTGCTCGATGTAGCGCTTAAATATGGCGATGACCGCTATGGCAATTAGAGCTTGCTGTTTTCTGCAACTAAGCAGACAGATTTGAGCGATCGCCCTTACCCTTTCTAACCATTAACCTTACCGAAGTCTTCATAGGCGGCAGTAAAATTCTTTAGTAAGGTAGTAGTTAAAGTAACAGGATGCAGGAGGGACATAACTCTATGACTCGCCTCACAACTCCAAATTCACAGTCCCCAAAACTTGGAATGACATTGCTCTCAACCGTTATTGCAGTAGGAATTGGGCTGACGATCGCTCCAGCTACTCTCGCTCACCCATCTACTGCCCGTATTAGCTCGTCACCCTCCGTTACCTGGGGCACCTCAATTGCTCAAACTCCACCACGTGGGTACACCCCACCCCCACCCGTCAATCGGACTTCTTCGGGTGGCACGACAGGCGGTGTGAGAGGACAATGCAGCAGGCAGTCTGGTCTACCACTGCTAGCACTTGCGCCATCTAACGTAGAACAAACTTTTGCGACGTCTCGCCCAACGCTAGCCTGGTTTGTGCCAGAGGAAACGGCTTATGATCTGGTGTTTCAGCTCTTTCAGGGCGATGCAGCAGAACCGCTTTATGATGTGGAAATGACCAGCCAGCCAGGCGTCATGAGTTGGACCTTGCCTGCTGATGCGCCAGAGTTAACTACGGGTGAAACCTATCGCTGGCGAGTCATTTTAATTTGCAACCCCAATCGTCCCTCTCTCTCAGTAATCGACGAAGCCCAGTTTGTTGTTGCTGTGTCACCAGTCACGACAGCTACTTCTAATGACTCTGCTATTCATGTAAACCAGATGGTTGCAGCAGGCTTTTGGTATGATGCGCTGGCACTGACGCTGAGCGATCCGAACGGGGAACAGGGGCGATCGCTACGTCTAGAGCTACTACAAGATCTAGCTCAGATGGAAGAAAGTACTAACGCTCACCGTGCCCAGAATCTCCGCAGCATGATTGATACAGAGCGGTATTAAATTGCCTTACTTCAAGTGTTTCTATTGCGAATGCTTCTATGCATCATGAACAATCTATAGCAGGTCTAAATCAATACTGAAATGAGTAGATTGTGAGAGGTGCATTCCGTTGAGATGCTCCTCTCACAGCTTGTTTGAGATGACTTCAATCTGCCGAATTCTTACACTGTTGAATAACTTACAAACTCATTATTAGTCTCACAACGCGCCTAATGTTTCTACAGTTTAGACTGTAAGAAACGATACAATTTGAGGCGTTCTAGTTTGAATAAGATAAAGTTTCAGTAAACTTCCATAAAAGAATCATAAATTTCAACGAATTCTAGCTTTAGAATAGATGATAAACCTGTTTTAGGTTACAACAGTGATATCTTTCAAAGTCTTCAACTACAACTGGCGCAGTAAATTCTTTTAATTCCTGTTGAGGACAATATCCCCTGTAATAATAGCCATCTTCGATTTATAAACCATCCAATAGAGCTTAGCAGAGTGAGCAAGCTGTTGATTATTTCACATTTAATCAACAGTTTCGCTCAAGGGTTCTTGCTGTAAATCTACGAGGGGATAAATGGTTGACTTTACTGTTGCAATTAGAACGTACAATCGAGCGGATTTACTGTCTCTAATTTTAGATCGATTGCGATCGCAAATCGGAACTGAAGGTATTCAATGGGAAGTCATAGTAGTAGATAATAATAGCACGGATCATACTGCTAAAACTGTTCAAGATTATCAAGCTAATTGGACTTCATCATGTCCGTTGAGATATGTTGTTGAACTTAAACAAGGTGCTTCATTTGCACGGAGACGAGGCATTCAAGAGGCTCAAGGGGAATTAATTGGCTTTCTAGATGATGATAATGTTCCTGCTTTAGACTGGGTTAAGAATGCTTATACATTTGCCCAATCGTATCCTAAGGCAGGAGCATATGGAGGGCAGATTCATGGAAGTTTTGAAGTTGAACCACCTGATAACTTTGGACGGATTGCTCATTTTTTCCCAGTTATTGAACGGCGAGAAGTCATTTGTTTTACTTCAAAATATCCTAATAAAAAAGTTTTACCTCCAGGAGCAGGGTTAGTTATTCGGAAGACAGCCTGGCTCGAAAACGTTCCTGAAAATTTAAGTTTGAAAGGACCAGTGGGAAATTCTCTGTCTGCTAAAGGAGAAGATATTGAAGCATTACTTTATCTCAGTAGAGCAGGTTGGGAGGTTTGGTTTAACCCAGAAATGCACATTTATCACCAAATTCCTAAGCATCGTTTTGAAAAGGATTATTTGATCCAATTCTTTCGAGGAATTGGCTTCAGTCGCTATTACACCCGTATGTTGGGATGGAGTTTTTGGCAGCGACCCCTAATATTGCCGCTATACATGACGAATGACTTGTTAAAGGTTGTTTTACACGTTGCCAAATATCGTAGACAGCTAATCACAGACATAGTTTTAGCTTGTGAAATGGAACTATTTCTGAGCAGCTTTATTAGCCCATTCCATGCCTGTAAAAAGTATTTTTTAGGGAAAGGAATTCATTCGTTATGACGTCACAGATTCAACACCAAACCATTCCTAATATAAATTCTATTTCTTTTCAGAGTAAGCGAAAAAAGAAATTTAAATTAGGAGTTGTTGCTAACGAATTCTTTGATCTGTCAACTAGCAGAATGGGTGGATTTGGTTGGGCAACCCGTCAAGTTTCTACCTGCTTTAATACAAATCCTGAACTTGGAGTTGAAGTCGTATTCCTAGCAGGCGAGTTGTACGAAACACCTGGGCAACCAGAACGGTTGATTCATGGTAGCCGATTAATATTGCGACAACGAAACCGTCTTGCATATTGTCAACGGCTATGGGCTGAACAGTTTGATTGCCTATTGGCGATCGACTACCGACCGAGTTATCGCTCTATTTTCTGGGCACTACCACTTACTCCTATCTTGGTCTGGGTCCGTGATCCCAGACCTCCAGAAGATGTTGATAAAATTAATACCTTGAAAATTCCAGGTGCAGAGGATATTCGCCCTAAAGGAATTGATCCTATCGATTGCACATCGTTAGCTCAAGTTGTGCAAGGTTCTAAATGGTTTAATCGCCCAGTGAGATTTGCTACTACCGCTTCTTTCCTAGATGCCAAAGTCCCTGGAACCTATGGCGTAAAGCCATCTAAAGTTCACTTTCTACCAAACATTATTGACCTTGATCCTGGACAGATCGAGAAGAGCGATCGCCCGACTGTTGTTTTCCTAGCTCGGCTTGATCCTTATAAACGCCCGTGGATATTTACAGAGCTTGCTCATCACTTCCCAGAAGTAGAGTTTATATTTTTAGGAAAAGCACATTTCAAAGGACGAGGGGCTTGGGAAGCAGAGAACCTACCAAGCAACATTAAGTTTATGGGACATGTGGATGGCGATGAAAAAAACAAACTTCTTTCGTCAGCTTGGGCTTTGATTAATACCTCCATCCATGAAGGATTGGCAGTAAGTTTTTTGGAAGCCCTGATATGCGAAACCCCGATTTTAAGCTGTCAAGATCCTGAGACTGTTGTATCCCGTTTTGGGATTTATACAGGACGTTGGGATGGCTCAGGCATGGAAGGGTTGTCAGCCTTTATTGACGGCTTAAACCGACTGCTTAAAGACACAGAACTACGAACTCAATTGGGTAAGGCAGGACGGGAATGGGTTGAGCAAACCCACAATCAAGCTCGCTTTTTAGCTGCATTTCAGAACTTATGTTCACAAGTAGGAGCGCTAAGTGCAACGAATTTGAGCCAGCGCTCTAGTTAAAGGATGAGCTATGTCAACTCCCGTTGTTGTCTATCGCGATGAGTTGTTGCCTTATTCTGAAACCTTTATTCCAGCGCAGGTTGAGCACTACTCAACCTACCGAGGGGTTTATGTAGGAACAACCCGAACGACACAAGCAGATGCATTAATTCCTGCTGAAAAGAGTATTGTTTTAAGTGATTTCGTGTCATCTCCAGCAGTATGGAAAACAGCCTTTAAACTAGCAGGGGTCATTCATCCCGGTTGGTTGAATGCTTTAAAGGAACTTTCTCCTCGCTTAATTCATGCTCACTTTGGGTTAGATGGAGTATTCGCTTTACCGCTTGCACAACGGCTGCAGATTCCGCTGATAGTCACATTTCATGGCTACTTTGCAACTGCGGATATCCAACTTAGCCCTAATCTCACATTCGCATCTAATTTTTTCAAACAGCGCGGCAAATTTTTCCGCGAGCTGTATGCAAGAAGGCGCGATCGCCTGTTTCAAAACGCTCACTGTGGCATTGCGGTTTCTGATTTTATTCGCTCACAGCTTATTGCTAAAGGATATCCAGCTGACAAAATTCAAGTTCATTACATCGGCATTGACATTGATCAATTTGTTCCCAACCCAAGGGTCGAACGAGAATCTGTAGTGTTGTTTGTGGGACGATTTGTTGAAAAGAAAGGCTGTCAGTATTTGATTCAAGCGATGAGTCAAGTCCAAGCTGTTATGCCTGAGGTAGAGTTGGTCATGATTGGCAATGGACCTTTAAAACCCAGGTTAGAAGAGTTAGCAAAAAACACGTTGAAACGCTATCGTTTTTTGGGAGTGCAACCGTCTACAGTAGTGCGAGAGTGGATGAATCGAGCGTCGGTGCTGTGTGCTCCCAGTTTGACCACAGAGACTGGAGAATCTGAGGGATTGCCAATTGTTGTTTTAGAAGCGATGGCGATGCAGTTACCGGTTGTTAGCTCATTTCATGCAGGCATTCCAGAAGCGATCGCCCATGCGGAAACAGGATTTTTATCTGCTGAAAAAGATTGGCAAACTTTGACACAAAATATCCTGATTTTGTTGCAGAACCGAGAGTTGCACAACCAATTTGCGATCGCCGCTCGTAATCGAGTAGAGCAACAGTTTAATTTAAAGCACAATACTGCCAAGTTAGAAACCTGTTATTCTCAAGCTGCTTTGGAGTATTACAGTCGTAGATAGGTTGAACTAGAGGGATGAGTTCTGCCGCAAATATTTAATGCTAGAGCCAACTGCCAATCAATACAAAGGGTGCCCAGTAAGCAGGATGAAAGAATTCTTCTCCTGTTTCAATGAGCCTAATTTGCGCTTGTTGGAGTGCCTCTGCTTTGCTGGACTGCGGAATTTTCAGGTTGGCGTAAAAGGTTTCGACCAGGTCGGCGGTTGCCTGGTCATTCACAAACCAGAGGGAAGCTAACACACTACGAACGCCTGCTTGGGCTGCGGCTCCCGCTAGTCCCAGCGCAGCGCGGTTGTCTCCTACGGCAGTGGTGCAAGCGGTTAGTACTAATAGCTCAACGGGGCGATCGCTTTCTACTTGTCTCAGCAGTCGATCTAGACTGGTCAAGGTGAGTTTATTATCGGGCACATCACCCGTTACCAAGAAGGTATCTTCTGACTCGGTGCCAAACTCACCATGAGTGGCGATATGTAGAATTGGAAACTCTGCCGAAGTCAGGTTCTCCTCAATCCGCTCCAGGCGAAAGTCTGAATTGGTTAGGGTGACGCTTTCGGGTAACTCTGCTTTGATTGCGGAAATTTCCTGATCTACATTGCTCAGGGCAGCGTAGAAGCCAGCTTCGCTATTTGTAGGAGTTTCCATCGTAAGTCCGGCAGCTAATGCTCGCAGGTTTTCTCGATCGAGCGGGTTCAGGTCGGTGAGTTGCAGGCTGGGAGTGTAGGCGATCGCATACCGTTGGATCAAAAACTTTTCCCCATCGTGCAGAGCAGCCATTGGGACACTGCGTAAAATGTCATCTTGCACAAACACCAGTGTTTCAACCTGGGCAGTTGCCAGGGTTGCTTCAAACGGGCGAATCAACTGCTCATAGAGTCTTTGGGCTGGCTCTAAGTTATAGCGACGAAAGGCAGTTTCTAACCCCAAGCGGTAGTCATTGACGGCTGTAGTGATTGCTGAGCGAGAGAGCGGAATCCATTCGTACTGGCGGCGACCATCCGGTAGCGTCAAGATGATAGCGGTTTGGTCATCCAGAATTACTGTACTCAGTAGGGCAGCGCGATCGCCCCGGGTCAACAGTTTTTCTGGCTCCGTCAAGTCCAGGTTACGGGCTATCAATACACAATCATTGCCAAAGTAATTTTGCAGTTCTGCCAGTTTGAGTGAGTCGAGCGTGGTCAGAACACGACTCAGATCGTTAGGCTGATCCTCGGGCAAAGCAGGAAACAGGGTCGAGGGTGGGCTTTGCTTGAGCCGCAGGCTCATCAGTTGGCGGTAAATTGGCTCGATCGCATCGCGAAAGTCAAACTGCACGTCTCGACTGGCAATCAGAATGTCATCTCGAATTGTTTCTATTGTTGTAACCGACTGCTCGTATGCCTGAATTGCAGCGTCAGTCTGGTTTTGAGCTTGCAGAATGCGCCCTGCCTGCCATTCCCACAGATAACGACTGTCAAAATCATATTCGGCTGCTGCCCGTGCCTGTTGGGTTTGCCTGAGCGCTTCAGCTACACGCCCCTGGCATTCATAGAGCCGTCCCAAAGCGCCTAATGCAAAGGACTGCGATCGCCGATCGCCAATTTGTTCAGCAATTTGAATCGCTTGCTGTAGCAGTGCCTCGGTGGGGGCGATCGCGTCCTCAGCAGCGCACTGGTTGCTAGGTCGTGGCTGATCCACCGTTGCGGGTACCTGTAACAGCGCCAGATCAATTGCCGCCAGTGCTTTCTCCTGCATATCAGGAAGCTGGTTGAGCAAAGCTTCTGCCTGCTGGCGAGACTGTTGGGCAGCGGTCGTCGATCCGGTGCGATCGTAGGCTGGAATTGCCGCCAGCAGCACCCGCAGTTGATTTGACGGTAGGGTTGGGCGAGACAAACTTTGCTGAAACTGCTGTAAAGCCATCTGGTCAAAGGTTTGTCCCTCATTCCTCAAATCTAAAGCTCTGTCCCTATCGCCCAGCAACTCTGCTGAAACATACTGGCGATAGCGCACCACCGCCTGACTTGCAGCCGTTGCCCCCAGATCCGCATGAAGTGAAGCTTCCAGCAGCGGATTATTTGCCTGCTGAGCAATGGCTAAAGCCGCATCAAGATATTCCCTGGCGAGATCATAGTCTCCCATGAGTCGGTGTGCCTGCCCCAAACTGCCCAGCGCTGCCGTTTCGCCTAACGGGTCCGCTGAAGTTTGAGCGATCGCCAGCGCACTTCCCCCTACACAGCTACTCTGTCCATCAAAACTGCCACATAACAGCGTGACTGCTTTGCGCGACTGCCCAATGCGGTTATAGATCTGCGCCTGCTCGGTGAGCGATCGCCCCAACTGCCACACATATTCGGATCGCTGAGCCGACGGGCTGGACTGAAGCTGACCGTAATGGTCGATCACATTCTGCCAGAGAGCGATCGCCTCCGTTGCTTGCCCCAACGCCTGGTGAGTGCGGGCTAAATTCTCCAGCACGGTTGCTTCGTCGGCTAAGTTTGGGTGCTGTTCGTAATAGTCTAAAGCTGCCTCCCAGGGGGCGATCGCGCCCTGAAAGTCACCCTGCTGATAAAGCTCCACGCCTTGTTGTACCTGAGCCGTTACATCAACCGCAGGTTCCCTGGCTACTGCTGCAAGATGGCTGGTCAGCACGCTGAAAACCAGACTCAGACAAAACAACCCTACAAACAACAGCCTACGCATTCATCCAACCCTAAAAATATGACTAATGCTCAACACTCACTTACTTATTAACCCAGTATTAAAAAATACCTCAAAGACTCCCACAAGAAATGAATTTGTGTGAAATTAACTGTCAGAATATCTTGGCTTCAGGCAACCTTCAATTCGCTTTTACAAATCTTTCTCGGTACGTTAGGAGACATTGCAGATGTGGCAAGTGAGTAAACTACAGGTCAACCTCTGTATGGCGCGGTTGAGCCTGGGAACCCTGATCATGAGTGGTGCATTCATTCCACTCTCTGCTGAGGCTCAGCTAGAACTCACGCCCGATACTGCTGGCGATCGCACCACCAACACCATCGTTACTCCCGTCAGCGCTGAGATCGATATCATTCAGGGTGGGGCGCGTCCTGCCGATGGCACCAACTTATTTCATAGTTTTGAAGAATTCAATGTGGGAGAAGATCGGGGTGTTTACTTTGAAGCACCTAACGGGGTAGAAAACATCTTTAGCCGCATTACGGGAAGTGATCCTTCTGATCTGCTCGGCACTGTGGGCGTAATTGATCCGGTACTCAACTTTGACGATGCTAACCTGTTTTTGATCAACCCCAACGGTATCCTGTTTGGGCCAAACGCCATTTTGAATGTACAGGGTTCATTTGTTGGCACGACAGCCGATGCGATTGGGTTTGGCGATCGCGGCTCCTTTAGTGCGACTAACCCTGAATTGCCTTCTGAACTCCTAACGGTTAACCCATCGGTATTTTTCTTCAATCAACTAACCGCAGCCCCGATTCAAAGTACTGCACGGGATCTGTTGATTCCTGGACGCAGCGGTATCTTTTTAGGTGGAGACATTGTATTAAACAACAGCAACATTGCTGCCTTACGCAACAGATTAGAGCTTGGGGGCATTGCCGGACGGGGAACCGTTGGAATTAATTCTAATAATGGGATCTTTCGGCTGAACTTTCCAACCCATACAGCTAGGGCAGATGTTTCTCTGTTGAATGGCTCTGCGATCGGACTACTGGTGGATGGAGAGCTTGTAGTCAATGCTCATGATTTGAATCTCACCAACAACAGCAATATTATTTCAGGAATAACCCCTACACCAGGGTTTGAGGCTGCTCAAGCAGGAGACATCACCATTCATGCAACCGGAGATATTACCTTCTCTAACAGAAGCGGGGTGGCTAGTGGTGTTTTAGGTGCAACAGGCCGCAGCGGAAATATCCAAGTGACAGGTCAAAATCTCTTCCTAATCAACGGTTCTATCATTGGGTCTCTCAGTGCTGGACGAGGAGATGCCGGAGATGTAAATGTAGATATTGCAGATACCGTCTCCCTGTCTGGACGGGCACCCAATAATGCTGCTAGCAACATAACAAGCGTAGTTGGTTCTGACGATGAATTTGTAGGTATAGGTAATGGTGGTGATGTCAACATTCAAGCCAGGCGAGTTTTGTTAGACGATAGGGCTTCCATTTCATCCACCAACATTTTCGCTCAAGGTAATGCCGGAAACCTGCGAATAAGGGCAACTGATATTTTACGGTTAACCAATCTTTCTCGCTTAGAGACTGAAACAAGCGGTCGTGGAAGTGCTGGAAATATCTTAATTGAGTCAACCAATCAGGTCATTTTGTCTAGTGGTTCACGAATCTCAACGGCAACGAATGGAACGGGTAATGCAGGCAGAATTGATATTCAAGCAAATGACCGTGTTTTGCTAAACGGAGCTGATTCTCTGGGGAACAGAAGCATTATTTTTGCTTCGGTCAATCCCGCCGCTAATGCCTTCCGAACCCGTAGGGCCGGAAACATCACCATCACGGTAGAAAACGGTCCGCTAACTCTAAATAATGGAACTTATATTGACAGCAATGTAGAAGCCGGAGCAGTCGGCATCGGTGGCAGTATTTTCATTAACGCCGAATCACTTTCTCTGCTAAATGGTTCCCAAATTCAATCTATTCTTCGTGAAGAAGATTCAACCAGTAACACGCCCGGAGCGCAAGGCAGGACGGGTAATATTGCCATTACCACGAGGGATGTTTTTGCTGCCCGAGGAGTAGACCGTAATGGATTTAGCAGTGGTGTGTTTACCTCAGTTGGAGCTGGCACACTGGGTGATGCAGGAAATATCAGGTTGCAAACTGGCTCCATTGCCTTCAACGCAGCTCGAATCACTTCTGAAACATTCGGGCGGGGAAGTGGAGGCAATATTGGAATTACAGCCAACTCCATCACCCTGGTGAATGGAGCGCAAATTGGCTCCAGTACTTATGGACGAGGAGATGCTGGAAACATTAACGTGGATGCTCGTGGCGGAAGGATGACGTTTGATGGCAGGAGAGAGGGGATATTTCCTTCTGGCATCTTTAGCACAGTAGAACAAAATGCTATAGG
Organism: Leptolyngbya sp. FACHB-541; assembly: GCF_014695875.1. Classification (NCBI taxonomy): domain Bacteria; kingdom Bacillati; phylum Cyanobacteriota; class Cyanophyceae; order Leptolyngbyales; family Leptolyngbyaceae; genus Leptolyngbya; species Leptolyngbya sp. FACHB-541. The sequence continues at coordinate 10,238 of NZ_JACJPC010000096.1, forward strand.
CGATGGTGGCACGATAGAGGTTACAGCTGGTTCACTGTTCATCACAAACCGGGCACAGTTTTCTAGCTCTACGAGCGGTCGTGGAAATGCAGGAGGGATCACGATTTATGCAAGCGATCGCGTCCATTTCCTCAACTCCATCATTATTTCTGAAGTATCGAGCGAAGGTGGTGTTGGGAGTGGAGGAGATATCGCTCTCACCGTAACGGATGGCTCTCTAGAACTGGTGAATGGCTCTGCTCTCCTCGCTGACACTGAAAACCAAGGTAATGCCGGAAATATCACGCTTGATATTGGTGATACCATTATCCTGACAGGTCAAGGACCTAGCGCAGACGATATCAACATCATTGTTCCAAACCAAATTAGCTCTGCGGTAGATTCTTCTGGAACGGCGGTTGGGGATGGAGGTGAAATTGATATCACCGCTAATCGACTGGTGATGACGGATGAAGCATTTATTAGTTCTGCCACGTTTGGGCGAGGAGATGCTGGGGATTTGTTTGTCACCATTGATGACATTCAGCTTTCCCTCGGTAGCTCCATCACCAGTTCAGTTGGAAGTCGAGGAATTGGAGATGGCGGAGATATTGAAGTTGAATCTCGCTCCATTACCCTAACAGATGGCTCTCAGATTAGCGCCTTCGTAAATCGACAGCAGCGGAATAGCCAGGGAAATGTCATTCCTGCCGGACAGGGAAGTGGTGGAACGCTTCGCATACATGCATTTGAATCGATTACACTGACCGGAACCAGCAACAACGGCTTCTCTAGCGGCTTCTCCTCTCTCACCGAGAGAGGAGCCTCGGGAAGGGCAGGTGATATCTATATCGATACTGGTGAGTTGCAGATTGCAGATGGGGCAATTATAGTTGCCAGTACTTTTAATGCCAGTCCCGGAGGTGATATCTACATTGATGCCAACAGGTTAGAGGTAACGGATGGAGCGCAGGTTGTCACTTCTGCCCGCAGTGGTGGAAATGCCGGAGGTATTCAGCTCAATATCACCGATTCAATTCAGCTATCTGGATTTGATGCTAATTTTGGCGATCGCCAGCAGCGAGTTGAGCAGTTTATTCCCACCTCTGAAGGGCAGTTTGAGCAAGTTGACGACATCATCACAAATGAAGGAGCCAATAGCGGCATTTTCGCGAACACTCGTTCTGGCTCAACGGGTAGGGGTGGTCAAATTACGGCAAATAGCACCGACCTAACCCTTACAGATGGGGCAACCATTACAGCTCGGAGTGACGGGAGTGGATTTGCTGGAAATATCTTTATCACAACGGGCGATCGCCTTCGTCTAAACAACGGTGATATTGTCACCAGTGCGCTCAACTCCTCGGGTGGAGACATTCTAATCAACGCAATTAGAGAAAACAACGGCGAAGTCCGACTGGCGGATCGAGGTATTGTCACTTTAGAAGCAGACAGCGATATTACTACCAACAGCAGCGGCGATGGTGGCAACATCGCCATCGGTGGAACTGGGGTGATTGCCTTTGATGACAGTGATATTATTAGTCGCTCCAGTGAAGCACGGGGTGGCGATATCACGTTGAGTACTTTCTTTAGTGAAACCAATCCTCCTGGCAGTGCGGAAGACTTTGATCGGAATGACCAAGTTGACGTGAATGCGGCAGGCGCACTGGAGTCAGGGCAGATTGTCACCACTGACACTACCACAGTGCAAAACAGTCTGGCTGATTTGCCTGACACCTCTGTGAATGTCAATCAGCTACTTGCAAATAGCTGCATCGTCCGTAGCCAGGAGAACGGCACGTTTTTGGTGACTGGGACGGGCGGACTACCTCAGCGTCCGGGTGATACGGTCGTGCCCTCTTATCCGACAGGGGAGGTTCGTTCAATCCCTCAAGAGACTTCTGATGAGAGTCGGCAGCCCGGCAATCCCGTTGTAGAACCCCAAAATCTCTACCAGCTTGCAGATGGGCGAGTGGTGTTGAGTCGGGAGTGTGAGTAGAGAAATGATCACGGAGGAAGGGTGAGGGATAAGAAGTGATAGGATGGTGGGTTCGTTGAGTTCTTATTGTTGGGCTGTGTGGATTGAAGCATTGAGGCAGAGAGGTTCTGGTGTTTTGGAGGCGATCGCCCTCTATTTAACTCTAACTGTGAGTATGACTTTGGGAGCGACCGCCCAGACCCCGCCTGTGAATCTTCCTGATGACCTCCCTGACCCGGCTGAATCTGATATTCCAAACACCATTGACCAAATTACGCCGCGATCGCCCAGTGAAGAACTACTGCCCTTAGAGCCTCCAACCTCGCTCCCTTCCCCAATTCTGGAACCGTCCACCGTGGAGGCACCAGGGGTACCCAACTTAGCTCCAGTACAGATTCGAGTGAATTCTATTGAAGTGCGAGGCAACAGCATTTTTGAGCAGGAGATTGATCAGTTAATTCAACCTTTGTTGGGACGCGAGGTTTCCTTTGATCAGTTGATTGCCCTACGGTCTGCAATTACGGCGCTCTATACCAGCCAGGGATACATTACTTCTGGCGCATTCTTACCCAACAATCAAGATCTTTCGGATGGTGTGGTGCAAATTCAGGTGGTAGAAGGTGAGCTAGAAGCGGTTAATGTAGAGGGACTAGAGCAGCTTAACTCAAGTTATGTGCGATCGCGACTCACTTTGGCAGGACGTAGACCGCTCAACCAACAAAACCTGGAACGCGCTCTGCAACTGCTTCAGGTTGATCCGCTTTTGCGTCAGGTGAATGCTGAACTAACCGCAGGCAGTGCCCCTGGACTCAGCATTCTTCAGGTTGATTTGCAAGAAGCTCCGCCACTGACCGCCAGCCTTGGCACCAACAACTACCAGCCGACCAGCATCGGTTCTGCTCAACTCACGGTTGCAGCTAGCTATACAAATGTGATGGGAATTGGCGATCGCCTCTCTGCTCAATACGGACGCACCAGTGGTTTAGATTTGTATGACATCAGCTACTCCCTACCTGTAAACCCTCGTGATGGCTCGCTCACGTTGCGCTATAACAGCAATGACAGCCGCATCATTGAAGATGCAGTTGAAGACTTAGGCATTCGCAGCGAGGCAGAAAGCTGGTCATTAGAATTTCGTCAGCCCCTTTCTCGTAGCGTTACAGAGGAGTTTGCGCTGGGATTGGCGCTTGACCTGCGCCGCAGCCAAACTTACATTTTAGATGACATTCCTTTTTCGTTTTCGGCTGGAGCCGATGAAGGTGAGTCTAGAGTCACAGTGCTGCGGTTTTCCCAGGATTGGGTGAACCGGGGCAGAACTCAGGTGTTGGCGGCTCGTTCTCAGTTCAGCATTGGGCTGGATGCATTGGATGCCACGATTAACGATACTGGCACCGATGCAGAGTTTTTTAAGTGGCTGGGGCAGTTTCAGTGGGTGCGGCAAATTGAAGGGCGATCGCTCCTGGTTGCTCGGCTCAATGCCCAACTCACGCCCGACTCACTTCTCTCATTAGAGAAAATTGGATTGGGCGGACAAGACACCATTCGGGGCTATGCTCAAAACCAGCTCGTGGCAGACAACGCCATCTGGACTTCAGTAGAACTGCGCCTGCCGTTAAATCGCTCCAATCGTCTAGAGTTAATTCCTTTCCTAGAAGCAGGTCATGCTTGGAACAGCGACCTCCCCGACCCTGACCCCGATTTCTTGGTTGGAGCAGGCTTAGGCTTACGCTGGGAAGCATTACGCGGGCTAAATCTGCGAGTAGACTATGGCTTACCGCTGATTGGCGTTGACTCTGAAGGTGATTCTTTGCAGGACAATGGTATTTATTTGTCCGTACAATATTTCCCCTGGTAGATCCGCGTATTCCACGGTTAAAACTGTACCTTTTGAAGCTGAAACTAATTAAAGACTTTGTAAAGTGAGTCATTAACTCACCAAATGGCGTTAACTTAAATGGAGCAATGCCAGAAATGAGTTTCTCCCAAAAAACTTCTTCTAAGAAATTTTCTTGAGAAACCATGTTTGAAAATTGCTAAAAGTGTGGAACTTATCAAGCAATTCAACGTCCTTGTACTAAAACGTTTGGGAATCTACCGAATTCTGTTTGTTATTTCGACTGTCAACCATTCAGTAGCTTACTTAAAAGGAACATACAGTTAAACCCCTGATTTTACTACCGCAAAAGATGTATTGAGATACATCAAGATAGGATAACCAGGGCTTTTAAATTTTAATCACAGTAATTACTGGGTTGGCAATTACTAGTAGATAAACCCCAAAAGATCAGTAGTGCAAAAGCATTTAGCACTGCAAAAATATTCATGCCTGCTCCAGTCTGAAACATCTGATCCAACGGTGAGTAACTCAGGACATCTGCCAGTTGATGTTACTCAAGAGGAAAATCATGGCTGTTCTCACGGTTAGCAGTACCGCAAATGACGGTGCAGGTTCGTTAAGACAGGCGATTGCCAACGCTAAAGCAGGAGATACCATCAAGTTTGCCTCCAACTTGGCAGGGCAAAAAATTACACTCAGAAGCCAGCTCGAAATTAGCCCTGGCAAAAATTTAACCATTGATGGTGCTGGTGCAGCAGGGTTAACGATCAGCGGCAACAAGACTTCCCGCGTTTTCTACGTCAACTCTAATCAAGATTTTCCAACCAGTTTAACCGTCAAGAACCTGACGCTTACCGATGCTTACACGGCCGAACGAGGTGGTGGCATTCTTGCGGCTCATAAAGGCAATGTCACCGTAGAAAATGTTCGCTTTAATAATAATGTTGCTGACAAGGGCGGTGGCGCAATCTACACCGAATGGGAAACCGATCTAACGGTCACCAATAGCAAATTTGACCGGAATCAAGCGACTCAAGGCAATGATGAAAGAGGGGCGGGGGCGATCGCTTTCCTTAGTCCCGGCAACTTCATTGTCAGAAATAGTGAGTTTACTAACAACCGTGGCATCAATGGTGGAGCCATCAACAGCCTCAACGGTAAACTCACCATTGAAAACTCTAAATTTGTTAACAATGATACGACCTCTGCCCGGTATGATACAGGCAAAGGAAATCCCTTCCTGCGTGGCTATGGCGGTGCTATTTATACCGATCGCGCCAGTTCTACAAATGAGGCATCTGGCACGATTCAAATCAAAAACAGCGTATTTGAGGGAAATAAGGGACGAGGTGAAGGCGGAGCTGCCTATCTTTACACCGGCACTCAAGACAAAGTCACTATCGAGTCTACCGATTTCAAGAAAAATGAGGTCTTGGCACTACCCAATGGCGGCAATGGTGGCAATGGCGGTGGATTGGTGGTGATGAGCAACGGGCTTAACAAGGGTCTGACCATCCGTGATACTGCCTTTACAGACAATACTGCCGCTGGTCAAGGGGGTGGACTTTGGACAATGGATTCCCCGACTACCATCAACGGCAGTCTTTTCTCAGGCAACAAAACTCTGGGGACAACCTACAGCAATGTAGGCGGAGCGATGGCTCTCTACAGTCCTACCGATATTGTAGATACCAAAATTCTTAACAACAAAGCAGGCTGGGTTGGCGGTGGTATTTCTGCTAGTGATAAGTTTCCCGTTACGGTAAAAGACACTGTCTTTTACAACAACACGGCTGACAACGGCACCAACAACTGGGGCATTCAGCAACACACCAGCAGTGAATTAACTGACAAAGGTGGAAATACTCAGTGGCCACCAAAGCGTACCAACAACTGGAATGATTACAACGCAACGGCTCGAATCACCATAGCTCAACCCACCGCAAGTGACTTAAACACCAACGGAATAGGAGTTGCCTCTGGCACAGGTGGAACTCCGACAATTCCTGGTACCGGTGGAACTCCAACGACTCCTACCGATCCAGTAACTCCCGGCACCGGTGGAACTCCAACGCCTACCGATCCAGTAACTCCTGGCACCGGTGGAACTCCAACGCCTACCGATCCAGTAACTCCTGGCACCGGTGGAACTCCCACAACTCCTGGTACCGGTGGAACTCCCACAACTCCTGGTACGGGCGGAACTCCAACGACTCCTACCGATCCAGTAACTCCTGGCACCGGTGGAACTCCGACAACTCCCGGTACAGGTGGAACTCCGACAACTCCTGGCACTCCTTTACCTCTTGTTGCCAGAGCAGATACTATCTCCACAGCAAAAAATACTCCAATTCGGATTGATCCGCTCTCTAATGATTCTGTAGGAAGCGATCGCCCTCTTACCTTAAATATCTCCAAACGTCCTACTCAGGGCAAGGTTGAGGTGTACGACAACAATACACCTGGAAATGTAACTGATGACTTCATCATCTACACACCCAAGAACAATGCCATAGGTAAAGACTCTTTCACCTATCAAATCAACACGGGTGACGGTGCTGCTTCTAATACAGGTGTTGTGAGAGTAACGATCGGTTCCAAAACTTCTGCGATACCTCAACCTCCTGCGGCCCCGACTCCAACCCCCAACCCTCGACCCCCTTCAGCTCCCACTCCTGCGCTCAAAACACTCCGCTATGAAGCAGAGCAGATGAACCTCAACACCTATAAGGTGGAGGGACTGGACGGCTCCCGGGCATCAGCAGACCGCTACATCTCACTCCGCAGCACTGGCGAAACCTCGGGGAGTGCTAACGGTGTGTTTCGAGGTACAGCAGGTACTTATCAAGTCCGAGTCGGCTACTACGATGAAAACGATGGTCAGTCTTCTGCCAGCGTGACCGTTGCAGGTCAGCGTAAGAACTTCAAGCTCGACAAAGACCTGCTCTCTGACTCTGCCATGCACGATGCTAAAGCCGTAGTCACGACTCATTCTGCTGTCACCTTGAAAACAGGCGATCGCTTTGAGATTTCGGCTCGATTAGATAAAGGAGAGTTCGCTCGATTCGACTATATCGAGTTTGTTCCTGTAAATCAAAGGAGCAGACCTGTAACTGGACGCACTGAGACATCCAGAACAGTGATTCAAGGTCGAGCGAGCAACGACACTCTGATTGGCTCCAGCGCTCCCAACAAACTGTACGGTGGCAAGGGCAGTGATTCCCTTGACGGAAAGGCAGGAAACGATGTGCTGATTGGAGTAGATGCCAGAGATCCAAATCCAGGACGCAACGAGAAGGATGACCTGGTGGGTGGAGAAGGCGCAGACCGCTTCTACTTGGGCGATCAGTCCAAGATTTACTATAACGACGGCAGGTCTGACAGGGCTGGGGTAGGAGATTATGCTCGAATTCAGGACTTCAATGCCAGTGAAGGGGACAAAATTTACCTACACGGCAAAGCAGAGGACTATCGATTAGGAGCAGCCCCTCCGAGAGTGGGCACAGGAACAAGTATCTTCCACACCACGGGTGAACGAGATGAATTAATTGCCGTGGTAGAAGAGGTGCAACTTAGCTTGAGCAGCAATAGCTTTAAGTTTGCATAGGGTTTGAGAGGTTATAGGGTGCTTACCGGTTGATGATTCATGAGAGAAACAACATGGCTATTATTACTGTTACAAGCATCGCCAATAGTGGAGCAGGTTCTCTGAGAGAGGCGATCGCCAACGCACAGTCTGGAGATACCATTAAATTTAGCTCTACTTTGGCAGGGCAAACGATTACCCTCACCAGCGGGCAGCTTGAAATCAACAAAGGTTTGACCATTGATGGTTCAGGTGCTGCAGGTGTAAAGATTAGTGGTAATAACACCAGTCGAATCTTTGATGTAACCGCATCCAGTTCAAGTTTTACACTGCGAAATCTCACCCTGATCAATGGAAGAGCCAATGGTACGGGAGAAGCAGGTGCCGGAGGTGCTATCCGCACCGCTGGCGGTGGTCAACTGATTGTCGAAAATAGCACCTTTCAAAATAATGCTTCTTTTGGTGAGGGTGGCGGTGCTATCTGGGCAGGTTACAACAGCACCAATACTATTCTCAACAGCACATTTAATGGCAATGATGGCACATCAGGTCAAGGGGAACGAGGTGGCGGTGCTATTGCAGTCAAGAGCAAAAGCAGTCTCACTGTTAAGAACAGCCAGTTTACCAATAACAAGGGAACTAATGGTGGTGCAATCAACAGTCTTTTAAGCGGACTCACGGTTGAAAACTCCACTTTTCTCAATAATGACTCAACCGCAGGTGGTCCGTTGGGCCTTCATACCAAAGGGTATGGAGGTGCCATTTACACCGATGGAGCCAATGCCTCTGGACCGAATGCTACACCCGGACCTCAAGGGGGTGTCATTACAATTCGCGATAGTCGATTTGAAAGTAATACTGGGGCTGGACAAGGAGGAGGACTTTTTCTATTTGCTTATCCTCCAGACAAGGTAATCGTTGAAAACACAATTATCACGAAGAATAAGGTCGTTGAAGATGCGAAGGGAGATGCTCTTGGCGGTGGTCTTCGACTCGGCAATGCTGAATTTACAATTAAAAACACTACATTTACAAATAATCAGGCGCTTGACCAGGGTGGTGGCTTATGGGTAGGAGAAAAGTCTCTAGGCACCATCATTGACAGTACCTTTTCGGGTAATCGGGCTGAGAGCGCTGATCAGAAAGAAGGTCTGGGAGGAGCAATCACCCTAGCCAATGGCTCTAATCCTGTCGATATTGTTAATACTCTCGTTTCTGATAACTACGCTGGTTTTCAAGGTGGAGGGCTCTGGGGTGGTGGCTCGTCCACGACTGTTAAGGATTCTGTGTTCGTTGATAATGTTGCAAACAATGGCGGAAATAACTGGGACATCAAGAATCATACGGGAACTCAGTTTAGCGATCGCGGCGGCAACATTCAATGGCCTCCCAAAAATCCAAATGACTCCACCGATGTGAATGTCACGGCAAACGTCAGCCTAGTTGACCCGACCCCCAACGATCTGACAGACGTGGGCAGCAACATTAACAACACTGGACCAAATAACAATCCTGTTGTGGGCAATCCCAACCCGATTATTCCAGATCCAGACAGCACGCCTCTTCCTAATACGCCTTCTCTAATCGCCAGAGCGGACTCCGCTACCACACGTCAAAACATCCCAGTTCGCATCAATCTCCTGGAAAACGACTCCCTCCCAAACGATCGCCCCTTCACTCTCAATATTGCTAACCGTCCCACACGCGGTCGTATTCAAATCAACAACAATGGTACCCTACAAAATACCTCCGACGACTTCGTTCTCTACACACCCAAAAACAACATTACAGGGCGAGATAGTTTTACCTATCAAATCAACACGGGTAACGGTACATCCGCTACAGCAGTAGTGAGAGTGGCGATCGCGCCCCAATCTCCTACCCAGCCTCCTACAGCTCCTTCCCAACCCTCATCGTCCCCCACACCCTTTAGAACCCTGCGTTATGAAGCAGAGCAAATGAGCCTCAACAACTACAAAGTTGAGTCCTTGGATAACTCCCAAGCATCCGCAAAAAGCTATATTTCCCTACGCAGCACTGGCGAAACCTCTGGGAGTGCTAGCGGTGTGTTTCGAGGTGCAGCAGGCACTTATCAAGTCCGAGTTGGCTACTACGACGAAAACGATGGTCAATCCTCCGCTACAGTTACCGTTGCGGGTCAGCGTAAGAACTTCAAGCTTGATAAAGACCTGCTCTCTGACTCTGCTATGCACGATGCTAAAGCAGTGGTTACCACTCACTCGTCCGTCGCGCTCAAGACAGGCGATCGCTTTGAAATTTCGGCTCGATTGGATAAAGGAGAGTTTGCTCGATTCGACTACATTCAGTTTACCCCTGTCAAACAGCGACCGACTGGCACTGGTAAAAGCACTACAAACGCTCGAACAATGCCGAAAAATGCAGATGTGTTGCGGGGTGGCGAGGGAAATGACTTTTTGGATGGAGGGCGAGGAAATGATGTCTTGGTAGGGGCAGAAACAAGAAGCTCAACTCCAGGACGAAACGAGAGAGATATCTTAATTGGAGGCAAAGGTGCTGACCGTTTTCAGTTAGGAGATAAATCTCACGTCTTCTACAACGATGGCAAAGCAAACGACCCAGGACTTAGAGATTACGCTTTGATTAAAGACTTCAACCTCAGTCAAGGAGATAGAATTTATCTGCATGGGGAAGCTGATGATTACCGCATTGGGGCAGCTCCTTCAACGAACAGTAGAGGACTGGGAATTTACCACACAGAAGGCGGACAACAGGAGCTAATCGCTGTGATCGAAAATCAGCAAAGCTTGAATTTGAGAAGCCATAACCTAAGATTTGTATAAAGCGTCTAGCCTCTAGTACCCACTGTCATCGATGGTTGAGACTCAGTTTGACCATACTCTAGCTTAATGATTTGGTCAGCTAAGTGGAAGTAGCGATCGTCATGAGTAATCACCAGAATGGTTTTGCCTTGCTCTTTTAGCCGGACAAGAATTTCTCGATAAAATAGCTCTCTAAACAGCGGATCTTGGTCAGAAGCCCATTCGTCAAATAAGTAGATGGGACGATCTTCTAAATACGCAGTTAGAAGTGCAAGCCGCTTTCGTTGTCCTTGAGAGAGATGAATTGTTGAAAATACGCCATTCCTCACACTTACTTTATGGTCTAGCTGCAACTGCTTCAGGTAATGTTTTGCTTCATGATCCAGATTAGGGCGATCGCATCCTAAACAGCGCTCGAACAGGTGAAAATCTGAAAAGATAGCGGAGAAATGCTGTCGATACCATTCTCGGTTGTGGTCAGCGATCGCCACGCCATCAATTGAAACCTTACCCGACATCGGCGGATACAATCCCGTAATCAGTTTAGCTAAAGTCGATTTACCGCTACCGTTGCCGCCAACCAGATAAGTCACTTGTCCGGGCTGCAAAGACAGGCTGACAGGGCCCAGAGTAAACCCATGTTCATCTCCGTCAGGATGATAGGTGTACATCACCTGCTCAAGCTCAATCTGACAGTGCTGACTCACGTTTTGAGGTGTAATTCTGTGAGTTGCGGGGATATCGAGTTCGGCTTCCTGAGCCAGGGCTAATTTCATCCGTTCAATTTTCCGCAGCGCCACATTGCCGCGCAAGAAGTCAGGCAGTCGGTGCAGCAAATTTTGAATTGGAATTGCTAGATAAGTGGTCGTGAGCGCATAGGATGCCAGCATTGCAGGCGATGTTTCAACGAATCGAGGCAAGATAAACAGGGTGAAACCGAGGATGGCGAAGAGAGAGAACTGCCCTAAACCGTCTGCTAGTGCAAAGATTCTCATTGCCGCAATGTTTTTCTGCCGCATCGTGGCAGCACTGCCCTGTAGCTCCTCTGTCAAAAACTCTTCTCGGCGCGATCGATGCAGTTTTAATTCTTTGGTGCCAGTGGCAATCGCCTGAAAGTGCTTGAACAAATGATCCTCTTCTTCACGAGCGATCGCAAACAGTTGTTGGGCTTTGCCTAACGTGGAGTGAGTACACCAAACGGCGATCGCCGTAATAGCAAAAATGACAATAAACACATCGCTTGAAAGCCAAACTAGATAAGTTAAACAGCCGACAATAGTAGCGAGGTCGGTGCAGACATTAGGAATGACAGAAACCGTGTGAGAGAGAACGCGTACATCATCTGTGAGAGTCGCCAGTAGTCGATTACTGCCCAGCATTTCCAGATGTTGCAGGGGTGCAGCTAGAATGTTTTCACTCAGCCGCAGCCGCAGCTGATAAATTGCATTTTGGGAAAGGCTGATTAGCATAAACTGAGAAAAAGTACTGGTCAAAAGGGTTGCCGTTACCAGCCCCAAAAAGTAAAGCAGTGAGTGAGAAACAGCAGCTTGACCGACTGCCTGATTAATTAGCCAGATTAGCTTTGCATTAACTCCCCCACTCACCAAACCCGCAACCGCAGCAATCGCAATGTTGAGCCACGATGTCTTTAGCAAAAATTGGATAAATTTCATCTCACGCTGTCCTCTACAAAAGCTTTACCGAAATCGTTGTCTAGAGCGTTTGAAACAAAATGCCTTCTACCCCAACACCCGGTGAAAATGAAAAGGCAAGCCCTGTTAATGACTGTTGCGCTGTATCTTGCCATCCCGTACCGGGGTCAATTGGGGTATGAAAAGCGCTTTCAGGATAGCGAAACTGCTCCAATCGATTTAGCATTCGCTCCATCACAAACAGCACAGAAGGACTCAACATGTTGCCATACTGCCGTAAGACTTCCCAACTGTCAGCCACCTGATCATCGGTTAGGTCAAGCGATCGTTGCACCTTCTGAATAATCCGAGTTCCACCAGGATGCACTGCCCACAGATTAATGTCTTGCTTGGTCAACTGGTGATCTGCCAAATACCGTTCAATAATTCCACCCACTCCGGTCTCAATGTAGTCAGGTAATTGACGCGAAAGTTTGCAGGTAATGCCGCTATCTTGAATACCTAGAGCAATTCCGTCTTGAGTGTTTTCTGCCAAATAGCTCAAGTGATCGCGGATAACAACATGCCCCTGTCCTAAGCATTCTGCTTCCGTGCAAGCACCAATCACTACGGCAGCACATCCATCTCCAAAAATGCTGTGAATGATCACGTCATTCAGGTCGTCTTCAAAGACAGCATTGATAGAACTGAGCTCCAGACAAACAACGAGGGACTTGTGCGTCGGATTTGCTCTCACATAGTCAGAGGCAACTCGCAGCCCATTCATGGCAGCGGCACAGCCCATGAAATTGATTGTTACTCGCGCAATGTCTCGCCGCAGACCCAACCGCTCAATCAAAGCTGCATCTACTCCCGGTGCCACAAATCCCGTGCTAGAAACAAACACAATCTGACGAATGTTACTCCTGATATCAACGGTTGTGTATCCAGGAAGGTTTACTTTTGGGGCTGAAGCGGCGGCGATCGCCCGTTCTGCAACCCGCTCTGCTAGAGGAACTGCGTGTTCTTGATAGAGTCGCATCCGGTCTTTGATGCTGCTAGCGTTGAGTGTGGCGATCGCATCCTTTGACAGCAAATTAATTGCCAGATGCCGAGTATCAATCCGAGTATTGTGATAGAGCTTTTCAATTAGCGATCGGTTTTGCTCTAGGTTAGGCAGTTGAGCGACCAACTGAGCTGCATCGGATTGCCGGATAGTGTGTTCTGGTGTTCCGGTTGCAATGCTTTCAATGGTGGGTAAGACTTGCCTTAAACTCACCATATTTGGTGCAAAAGTGGTATTGGCAAAAGAATTTGTGGAAACGGGGTTAACTTGGATAGTGGCGGCACTCATGACATTTACTCCTGGTTAAAAATGAATCACTCACTAACACGTAATCTTGAACTCACACGAAATCCGTTTTGTAAAGAAGCACTATTGGGTGTAGGGGCGAAGCATTCGGCAAAAGAATTGTGCTTCAGTGGCAGGGATTGTGACCGAATGCTTCGCCCCTACCGATACCGCTACTCTATAGACGGATTTGGCATCACATTTCTGGGCTGATTGCTTTCGCATTTGAACTTTCAATTACTCACATTTAGCGGTTTAGGACTAGATTGAACCGATACCAATTACACCTTTGATGATGTAGTGCACAGAAGTTCGTAAAGCTTGAGGATTCACATGTTCTGCCAATACATTCAAATTGTTCTCTTTTGCCAAACGAGACGGACTGAACAGATAGTGTTTTGCCATGATGGGGAGGCGATCGCCAAAGAAATTCTTAGGCTGCAACCACTCAATTCCCATCTTTTCTGCTTCATCCCGAACAATTGCTTCACTGGCAATGTTGGCAAACCCACTTCTTTGGAAAGGCAAGACATGATGGACTCGATGCGGGCTCAATCCAGCCGACAGAAAACAGTCCACATATTTGTTGCCAATCATCGTCAGGTCATAGGAATTCTTGATCTGAAAAGTTGCCCAATCCTGACCCTGGCTCAAATCCGCAGTAGACTCCTCTTCCTCAAAATCGTGACTAGCGACAATCATGAAGGTGCTAATCCAAAGAGTGAGACAAAACTGAATCAGCCATGCATTCAGATCACCCTGCATCCAAAACAGCACCAGTTCACCCAGCAGCAAAAACCGCATTACCAACATCCCCAGATAGTGAGGCAGTCCTCGTTGCCAGGAGCCGTAAAAGTCCTTTACACCATGCTTGACCGCATAGGAACACATCTCAAAACTGCGAACAAACATCCCTGGAAACACATGTCCCAACTTATGCAGCGTGTGTAACGGAATCCGGTAATAGCGCGGCAGATCCATCATTGCGGTGAACACATTGCGTTTGACATCGACTTCACTCTGGGTATGGGGATGGTGCATCAATGTGTGACCATCAATTACCACAAACGCCATAGGCACGTAGTTGATATCAAAAACATGAGAGAAAAACTTGTTGAAACCAACCTGGGCCCGGTGAATCAGATAGTGTCCTGCACCTGCCAGAGAAATTCTTAACGCCATCATGATGGGTGCAAACAGGTACACTGGCATGAACTGTGGAGCGGTTAGACGCAATACCTGCACCAGAATGTAGGCGATCGTCAAAACAACAGTCGTGATATCAAAAAGGGTATCCACTCTGGCAATTTTGGCTTTCATCTCTGGTTGATTCAGCCGCGTTCTGATTCTGTTGAGCAACTGGTCATCTTTGTGAAAGTCAAATTGAGGTGTATCTCGCCAGCCGTCAAATCCATCTCGAAACAGAAAAGGTGGAGCATTGTATTTGGGGTGAAAGTCATCAGGAGTGGCTTTTCTACCGAGAGCGTACTTCTTTAGGACTTTCTTGACTTTTGCTGGGTTGCGATGCAACACATTCACCAATGTGGTGATATCTCGGTTTCTTAACCGTCCAATAAAAAACTCACCACCAGGATGTTGTTTAACAAAATCTGATAAGTCATAAACCTCACCGTCATAGATCCAGACATTTGACATTTGCTTGCTGGCAACCTCTGGTGGTCCTTGCATAGCGGCGATCGCCTCTGGGGTTCTCACCACTTCTGGCAGCGCAGTCAACGCAGTCCGAGCTTTCACTTCTGGTCTAAATTGGCTGACATGGGATAACGGTTCTGACTCACCTGGGTAGACAAGATCTGCTGCTGAACTTGCTGCTCCAGTCGCGCCAGATTCTCCATAATCTCGCTCATTTCCTGGGCGATCGATGAGTTGTACAGACTCCAAAACTTCTGATAATACATCCATAACTCCTTGAACTCCTTAAAAGCTTTTGTCCTGGTGGGTTTGGAGAAGCTCCCCCATCCATTCGCTTAAGTTGATAATAGGAGTTCAAGTGAGTGCAGGTGTTACAGGTTTAATCCAGAGTGGCTGTACGAATCAGCGAAGTCAGTGGATGTTTATTGCTGTCTTGCTTGCAGAAAAGTGAAATGAAGTATTGAAGATACTGGTTTCCCTCTCTAACTTTAGATAGAGGTAAGATTTCCCACAAGCAAGTTTCCTTAGAAAAGAAACTTAACGGTCAGCTAAAGAATTCTGTCTTTTTAAATACTGAATCTACAAACTTTTTATAATAGCTACACCTCAGAAGGTGGAAAGCGAAGAGCGAGTAGACCTATGCTTAATTCCAAGTTGATGACGAATGGGTTGAAGGTATTGTTGGTCGATGATGACCGGGATACCTGTGAATTATTGACGCTCATGCTCAACTTGTATGGCATTGAAGTAACCTCTGTTAACTCGGCACCAGCGGGTTTGGAAGCAGTGGCAAGTCTGCATCCTGATGTATTAATTAGTGATATTGCAATGCCAGATGAAGATGGCTATTCTCTCATTCGTAAGGTAAGAAGTCTTGATGCCGAACACGGCGGAAGTGTCCTTGCGATCGCCATTACCGCAGCAGTCACGGGAATTGCTCAATATGAGACCTTCGCAGCAGGATTTCAAAGATATCTTGCAAAACCATTTGACCCAGAAGAATTGGTTGCGGTGGTATCCGATTTAATGGATAAACAGTCGTAGGTGAATTGCTTATTAAATAAACGGTGTTGTAGCAGCCCTGTCCTTCATCTACCAAAACTACCTGACCACTAGAAAGCTGCTTGACTGGGTTAACTATCCAGGGGCGAGAAAAAGGTTCAACGTAGGGGCGCAGCATTCGGGCGAAGACCTTCCCTTGAGCTAAGAGGTTGTTTAGCGAAGGCTACGCCCTTTCGGAGGCTTGCTAATATCTAAAGTTATCTTCTGTCGCTTAGCTCAGCTGTTAGCGACATATTCTCCTTATCCTTGAGCTGTCTAACCGGGATCTCAATGAAGAATTCGGTTCCTCTCCCTGGATTAGACGAATAATAGAGCCGTCCTTGATGTTTCTCGATCACAATCCGGTGGCTGATTGCTAAACCGAGTCCCGTTCCTTTGCCAATTGGTTTAGTTGTAAAGAAGGGGTCAAACAATCGTTGCTGAAAGATTTCTGGAATGCCTGGTCCGTTGTCGGCAATGCGAATAGAGACCCAGTCTGGATCATGCATTTGTGTCTGAATTTCGATCGCAGGTGAGGAATATTCGGCAGTCGTGGAGCGCTGATAGACTTCAGCACATTCTCCGACCATTTCTAGTGCATCAATCGCATTCACCAGCAGATTCATAAACACCTGATTCATCTGTCCGGCATAGCAGTCAATCAGCGGCAGGTCATCGTAGCGTTTAATAATTTTAATGCCTGCCGATTTTGCATCAGTTCTTAGACGGTTTTGCAAAATTAGAAGAGTATTGTCAATGCCTTCGTGAATATCGACGGGCTTCATTTCGGCTTCGTCTAGGCGAGAAAAGCTGCGAAGAGATAGCACGATTTGCCGAATGCGCTCTGACCCAACCCGCATAGAGGTCAAGATTTTAGGCAAATCTGTGACGAGAAAATCGAAATCGATTGTTTCTACTTCAGTTTGAATTTCGGGTACTGGGTTGGGATAGTGCTGTCGGTAAAGCTTAACCAGGTTGAGCAAATCTTGTGTGTAGTCGCTAGCGTGGTCAATATTGCCGTAAATGAAGCTGACGGGGTTGTTGATTTCGTGGGCAATTCCAGCTACGAGCTGCCCTAGGCTAGACATTTTTTCGGTTTGTACAAGCTGCGCCTGAGTTGCCTGGAGGTCATACAGCGCTTGCTGAAGCTGCTGTGCCTGAATCTGTGCTTGAAGTGCGGCGGTACGAGTCTGAGAATAAAGTTCTGCTTGGTCAATGGCGATCGCCAACTGATCCGCCACATCTCGCAGCAGTTCCACTTCATGGTCGCGCCAAGGACGAGCCTGCTTGACATGCTCACACACAATTACACCCAACCGACCCGACCGGGTTTGCACGACGACTGTTAAAAGCGACTTAAAGCCTAAGTTGGCAAGCTGGCTCCGACCCGTTGCATCAAGCCGAGTCGTAGTTGCAACATCATCAACCTGCAAAATGCTGGAGCGCAAAATGACTTCTCTTAAAACCTCACTATCCCTTACTGGATAATGAGCCAGATTGGGCAGCAAGTCTTGGTCGCAGGCTTCGTGGCTCAGATCAAATCGAGCAGGGTCAGTGTTGGGTAAGTACCAGAGAAATTTGCAGCGATCGATTTGCAGTAGGTTACGGATCTCAGTGACTGCGGTAGTCAGAATGGTATCTAACTCTAGAGAATTGCGGATCTGACTAGACAAACTGCGCTTGAATAGCTCTGCGCGTTGGGTTAACTTTTGCAGGCGATCGTTTGCCTCGATCAGTTCCCGTGATTTTTGCTCAAGCTGACAGTTATACAAAATCGCTTGAGCTGCCTCTGCCAACATATCTGTGACTAGCGTGGAGGCATCAAACTTAACGTCATCCATGCCCAGCCAGGGCTGCGGTTTGATCAGTTCGTCATCTACCTGCACCAGGTCAAACTGTCCATTTGGTCGTACCTTGCCAATGCGGCAGGGTTTCCAGAGGTGATGGTTTTGCTCCACTCGCACCATGCCACCAGGAGTTTGCATTGCTTGACCATAAGCCGCTAGCCGGACGTGATCGACCTCAAATGACTGCGCCTGCTCGACAGCCTGTTTCCATAGATAAACCTGAACATACGCTGACTCAACTGAGTCGCTTGTGACTCGATCTGCCCCGTAAGTTGCCTTGAAGTTTTTTACGAAGGTTTGATTTCTGAGGTTTTTCAGGCTCTGAAAGTAGCTATGCGCGGCGTAATGACCAACTGCTGACTCCACCCCAAGCTGTTGAATTTCTTCTTCGGTGACGCTTACGGCCAGAATGGGAATATCTTCAGCATCGATTCCTGCTTCGCGGTATTGCGGATAAAATCCCAGGTTGCTGTCAGTGTTAACCGTGCTAAAGACGACATCAGGCTTGGTTCGCTTGATGTTGGCGATGATTTGCCTGAAGTCCATGCCGCCGACTGGAACGTAATCTTCTCCTAGGACGGTGCCGCCCTGCTGCTTTAGTCTTGCCCGAATGATTTTACTAGCGGTACGAGAAAAGACGATGTCCGACCCCACTAGGTAAAACCGCTTGCCCTTGTTTTGCAGGAGCCACTGAACGGCTGGCTCGATCTGCTGATTGGGACAAACGGCAGTATAGAAGATGCTTTTAGAACACTCCAGCCCTTCATACTGAACGGGATACCAGAGTAGGGCGTTTAAGCGCTCCAGAGTTGGCACGATGAACTTACGAACCGTAGAAGTCCAGCAGCCAAAGATGGTGACGACCTGATCCTGTTCAATCAGCTTGCGGGTCTGTTGCTCAAAAATTACGGGTTCCGATGCACCGTCGGCAACAATCGGCTCGATTTGTTTGCCCAATACTCCGCCAGATTGATTGATTTCGGTGATCGCCATCATCTCTGCATCTTTCAGCGCAATTTCACCGATTGCCCAAGGGCCAGCGAGAGAATGGAGTATCCCGACTTTTACTGTAGAGCCTGCGATCGCGCTTATCACTGACGTTTTACCCTTTGGGTTCAAAGATAAAGGCTGAGTTTCAAGTGTATTGAGTCAGATGATTCCCTGATTAGCGGCTATGTGCCCACTTTAGCCTTCATTCTGTTGAATTTCTGCACGAATCGGCAATTCTTAAGAGATTGCAGGTCACTAAGCCTACCCTGCGGATGCGGTAGGTTTAGTTTTTAGCTAAATGCTTATCTTCTAGGGCAGCAATTTCAATGTCACCTCATCCACATCCCATAGACTACCCATGACGGAGCCTGCTCTTAACGTTTTTTAGACATACCTGCGGTTCAGGGGGAACATGATGAAGTTTGAGGTTAGCCTTGAAGCTTCGTAGATAAAGGTTTTAGCGAAATAAGAAGAGAAGCTTTGACTTTCGATGAAGGCGATCGCCAGCGGCTATGCTAGGTGAAACTCTAGTCTTTTTAATGAATGATTGATCTGAATCCACTGTTTGAATTTTCACGCACTAACTGTGTTGCTATCTGTGCAGTTCTGGTTCCAGCCAATCTGCTGGCGACCTCACAAACTCTGCTGCTGTTGTGGTTTCGTCGCCCTCTGAGGCAGGTATGGCTGATGGCGGCGATCGCCAGCCTCTGTGCGCTGGTGATGGTGCTGCACGTCATGACCTGGCTAATCATCGGCGTGGTAATGATGCAGACTTTTATCTTGTTTGGCTTAGGGGCAATGTGTCTGTGTACCAATCTGGGGGCGATCGCCTACGCCAGCTATAGACGAGCCAAACCTCGCGGTAGTTTCTTTGCCAGCAGACCTTCGCCTTCTACCTGAAGACAGCATTTTCTCAGCCTTAAGCCAGATTAAATTTTGAGAGCTTCTTGCTAGGTTTAGTTGTCTGATCCTTTTGACAAACTGGAGAAGCTTAAATGGACGGAACAAAGGGTTTACTTCGTTATCTTTCTCTCGCTCCCGTATTAGCAACCATTACGCTGGTTGTGATCGCTGTACTGCTCAGCAACTTCATCTACTTCGTTCCCGATCGCCTATTCGTGCCTTCTCCTTAAGACTGGGTGATTTCTAGGAGAACCATTGCCGACGGGCAAGGTAACAAATCAGATCTTCCAAACATTTTCAAATCTGAAAACACTTAAGCGTGGGGGACTGCCTCCACGCTTAAGTGTTTTGAGCATGACAACTCCCCTGACTCGTAGAACGGGTTAGCGCACTGCAACCCCCAAGGCACTAGATTTTGTGCCTCAACCCAACCTTCGATGCTGATATTCTTAGCGTAGTACCGTTACTAAAAGCGTTATGGAAACCGACTGGATGAGTTTAACAATAGGGGGATTGGCGATCGCCCTGGTTATTGCTGCATTCTTGATGATGTTTACGACCGTCTTCACCACCCGCAAACGGTAAAAGCTTCCTGGAACTTGAACAGGCTCAATCCATCCTATTTCTAGTTCAAGCTTCTAGTTCAAGGCAGTTCTTGACGGTGAACCTGAAACTCTTGCTCTAGGGAAGGAGTTTGCATGTCTTCCTGGGTCATTTCTTGAAGTTCAGACATTTGAGCTTGAAGTGCCTGAATTCGCTCTTGCAGTCGAGCCTTGATGCCGGATGGACCGGATGCAACGCAATCTCGGCAAGCTTCGCCTTTAACAACGTCCTGGCGATCGTAAATGACTGCCAGCAAAAGCTGATTGCCCCTAGTTCGAAGTGGGTAGGCTCGACGACCGCAGATTGTGCAGAAGACGGGTGCGTTGCCGATATATACACTTGGCTCCCAGACAATTTTCATTCACCACCTCTAGAGCATCCAATGCCTTCAGAATAATGGAAGGCTTTGGCAGATGTTCGCGACTTGTATAACAGCAAGGACGTGACGGTGCGTGACTTGCACATTGCGCCTACAATTCCTGCCAACTTAACCTACAAAATATGGCAACTGCCGTATAAACCGCAATATTTCTCAATCTCCTTTAGGTATTCCGACGTGATGTTAGCTTTAAGCGTCTTCTGAATTACTTGAATCGGCAATCTAAGAAGAATGTTGGACAGTAGATTTGGACAGTAATTTAAAAATAAAATTGCCCCACAGCTAGGGACCGCGAGGCAAAAGGACAGTTAAACGCTAAGTTCAGTGTGTTTGAGCTTTAAGTTGATTTGGCTGACCCATGTGACGATTTCTCCAGTGTCCATTCACCTGGATTAAAGTGGCACATTCAGGTCAACCTTTTACCCCACTGGCTGTCTCAGTCGGAACGATGTAGTTTTGCATCAGCACAAAAAACAGCAAGATTGGCGCAATTGAAATGACTGAACCCGCTGCAATCAAGCGCCAGTCGAGCGAGAACGCGCCTGCTAGCTTGGCAACTCCCAGCGGTAGCGTGTAATATTCCTGTTGGTCGAGGATGATCAGGGGCCATAGGAAATCACTCCAGGAACCGATAAACACGAAGATTGCTAGCGTCACCAGCGCTGGACGAATCGAGGGCAGCATGACAAACCACCAGATGCCCAATTCAGAGCAGCCATCGATTCGAGCGGCTTCTTCCAGTTCTTTGGGTACGCCTTGAAAGGCTTGTCGCAGCAGGAAGATGCCAAAGGCAGAGGCGATCGCCGGAAAAATCAGCCCTAGATAGGTATTTCGCAAGCCAAGCTGCACGATCAGGATAAATAGCGGAATCATCACAACCTGAAACGGAATCAGGATGGTTGAGACGACCAGGCTAAAGATCAGGTCGCGCCCCCGAAACTCCAGTCGGGCCAGCGGGTAAGCTGCCAGCGAACAGAGCAGCAGATTTAGCCCCACGGTCAGGATCGCCACCAGAGTGCTGTTAAACAAATAGCGCCCAAACGGATTGGTTTGCCAGACGGTGACAAAGTTTTGCAAGGTTGGCTGGCTAGGCAGAAACCGGGGCGGAAATTGGAAAATGTCTTCCGTTGGGGCTTTGAAGGCTGTACTAGTGAGCCAGACCAGCGGCAATAGCATAACGATGGCGATCGCCCCCAGCGCCAGGTACGTCCAGGCATACCTCCAGGCAAATGAATTGCGTCGCCGCTGCCACACATTCAAAGAGGATTGCGGATGGGGTTTGGTTGCATTCACCACAAAGCGTCCTTGCTCAGTTGTCATCCTAACGAGATGACTATTGTATGGCTTCTTCAGCGTTTCAGGGATAGAGTGTGGGTTCTGTTTTTCAGCAAGGTTCCAGTACCCAGAAGGGCGATCGCCAATAGTCCTAATTCCGCCCCAGGTTCAGGCACATCGGTCGGGGATTCGGCATCAAAAGCAACCTCGATATCTTCGTCAACCACGATCAAAACACTTTCTTGATTAAATCGTTGGGTATAGGCGGTAATGATTTCGTCAATTGCCGCCTCACTTTCCACCGTGTCGTCCAACAGTAACCGGACAACTTTTGACCGTTCCTCAATAATGGTGCCGGTACTGTCTTGAAATTGCCCATCTGCTTCAAATACTGTCAAGCCAGCCGGAAAACGAGCGGTAATCACTTCATCTAAAAAGGCTTGGAATTGCGCTTCAGATACCTCGCCACCACCGGGAATGTTGCGCCCAAAAAATAAGTCTGTTTGAATCAGTTCGGGAATGGGATCATTGTCAATGGCGTTCTCACCTGCGCCAAAGCCAACCGCGATGTCTTCGTTAACTGCTAACAAAATGCTTTCTTGATTGAATCGTTGAATGTAAGCATTAATAATTTCGTCGATCGCTGCTTCATTTTCTACCGTATCGCCTAACAGTAATCGGACAACTTTTGACTGTTCTTCGATGATGGTGCCGGTGCTATCCTGAAACTGTCCCTCTGCCTCAAACACGGTTAAGCCAGCCGGGAAACGAGGGGTAATCACTTCATCTAAAAAAGTCTCGAATTGCGCTTCAGATACCTCACCACCATCCGGTATGTTGCGCCCAAAAAACAGATCTGCTTGGATAAACTCTGGTACTGAATCATTGTCAATCAAGTTTTCACCTGTTCCAAATCCAACTTTAAGTTCATCCTCATTAGTTGTTTGTAGTACGCTTTCCTGATCAAATTGCTTCGTGTAGGCAGTCACGATTTGGTTGATTTCAGCTTCAGTTTCAGCCGTATCTTCAACAAACAGAGTCACAACTTTAGAGGGTTCTTCAATCAGGGTTCCTGTGCTGCTCAAAAATTGTCCTTCAGAATCAAAAACAGTTAGCCCTTCTGGGAAAAGAGGGGTGATGACGGAATCCACAAAAGCTTGAAATTCTTCTTCCGAAACCTGCTCACCATTCGCAATGTTGCGTCCAAAAAACAGCTCCTTCTGAATCAAGGTAGAAGCTTCTGCTTTAGGAATTACTGCGATCGCAATCGATAATGTGGCTGTGATTGCAGCAGTTCTAAACTTAGATAATCCATTCTTCATAAAGTTCAACTCCGGCTATTAATCAAAAGTGATGAAGTGATGAAACGTAGTGGGAAAAGGCGATCGCTTCTCTTCAAAACGAATCCTTTTACTACAGCCACAAGCCTAAGCAATTGATTTATCTCTGTCGGTGGGAGAAAGTCTGAAATAGTCAGAACTGCTTTAAAAAATTTCCTGATTGGGGTGGCGATCGCTGTCAAAAGAAAAGTGGACAGTGGAGTAGCCTACCCATGAGTGATCTTTGCCTGTTGGCTGTTAGCTTGTTGAATCAGGGACAGCTTCCGGGAACCCCTGAACTGCCGCAACCGCTCGACTTTGAGGAGGCCATTAGCGCTCCGCGCAACTCCGCAGGAACCGCCCCCTCTCCCAACTGCCAGCCCACCCTGACCAAAGGCACGATCGCGGTTACAGAAGCACATCAGCCTGAATTTAGCCGCTCCGTATCAGCGCGACCCTTGACGCGAGCCTACTCCCCGCTGCGATTTCTGCCAGAGTCGGCTCCACCCTTACCCCAGTTTCCTTACCCCGTTCCGATAGCGCCAGAGCTGATTCCAGAAACGCCACAGACTCAGTCCCTTCGTACTGGACGACGCCCTAGCTCTGGGAGCCAACTTTATCAGCAGCGGTTAGCTGCCTTGAGCGCAGGTAGAACCTACACTCGATTACCAGTAGATAGCTTTTATGAAAGTTGGATTAATGCCACCCGGCAGCCGACTTATGAGCAGTGGACTAGCCTGCTAGGGCAAGAAGCACGGGCGATCGCCTACGGGCAGGGAAGCAATCGGTTGACCGTATTGGTGGGAGATTCTTTGCTGTTGTGGTATCCGCCAGAGCAGCTATCTGGCGATCGCCTCTGGCTTAATCAAGGCATTTCTGGTGACACTACTGCAGGCATTCTCAGGCGACTATCGGCATTTTCTCAGGCTCGACCCGACACCATTCACGTTATGGCAGGCATCAATGACCTGCGACAAGGGGCAACGGATGCAACCGTGCTCAATAACCTGCGGCAAATCATGCGGCAGCTTCGGCAAAACCATCCCCACGCCCAGGTGATCGTTCACTCCATTCTGCCGACTCGTCTCGCAGCCCTGCCCACTGAGCGAATTTATCGTCTGAATCAGAACATAGCGGCGATCGCTCACCAGGAAAACGTCAACTATCTAGACTTACAGCCCGAATTCATCGGATCAGATGGCATTTTGCGGCGCGAATTGACCACCGATGGACTGCACCTGAGTCGCAGCGGTTACGCGGTGTTGCAGGCAGCGATTCGGTAAGTGGGGATTGGGGATTAGGGGTTAGGGATTGTGTAAGGAGGTTGCTGTAGGGGCAAACAGCCGTTCGCCCTGTTAGTCGGATGGGTCAACTCATATCTTCCTAACTCTTCAAGCTGTACTACAGGTCACTTTTCGCCCTGACAGATTGCTCAATAATGGCTAGGAATCGGGGAAGTTTTCGGTAGAACGCAAGGACTGGAAGAAACTGTCCTTGGCCGCTCAGTTATTCATCATTGCTCAACCCCTAACCCCTAACCCCCGTTCTGCAATCCTGCTCCCTCTGTGCTGCTAGACTCAACTCGGCTGCTTTTTGATTTGCAACAAGTCAACCAGATTGTGGAGAGCTTTGCCAGTTGTCTGGCTCCTGAGGCGATCGCCCAAAAAGCTACAGCAGGTCTGGTTGAAAAGTTTGGCTGCGCCTTTGCCCGCATCTGGATCGTTGAGCCAGACCGTCAATCGTTGCGAATGATTGCCTCGGCAGGGCTTTATCCTCGCACCGATGGTTCTTTTGCTCGTGTGCCAATGGGAGCATTCAAAATCGGCAAAATTGCTCAAAACTGCATTCCCTTTCTCAGCAATCGGTTGGCAGAAGAAACCTGGGTGAAAGATCGAGAATGGGCGATCGCCAAAGGCATTTGCGGATTTGCTGGATATCCTTTGGTGATTAACGGGCGAGTTATTGGCGTTTTAGCAGCATTTAGCTATCAGCCTATGCCCGCTGAATTTATCGAAGTGCTGCAACTGCTTTGCACGCCCATTGCCGTTGCGCTCGAAAATGCCTTGCTCTATCAGCGGGAAAAGCAAAATTGGCAAAGCCTCAGTCACTCCAGCACACCGCTTAGTCAAAGTCCACTCTCTGAGCAACTGGCAAACTTGCTGCAAGATGCCCGGTTTATCTTAATGGGGACGGAACAGCAGCTTACTCCAGCGATCGCCTATCTACTTCTGCAAGTGGCTGAACGTTTACGCACTTTGGGCTGTGCTTACTGCCGTCTCACCTATGCGGTGGACGAAACTGTGAGTTTGGAGGCAGTCATTCCGCGATCGCCCCACAATTCCGCTTGTCCAGCCCAACCCATTGCCTCAGTATTTGAAGAGTTTGCCTTTGCATTTACTTGCCTGGGTGGAATGCTGCAAATCCGCAAAGGAGAAAGACCAGGAGTGACTGAGTTATTCCTAAAAACTCCAAATCGCTCTCCATCCAGTCAATCAGCCGTTGGAGTGTGTTGTCAATCACCGTTGTTACAGATTGCCCTGACCCAAATGGCCTATCTGGCAGGGCTAACCGTTTGTCCTGATCTGGATGCATCCATTCCGCTGTTGACTGACCAACCTGCGCGAGCGACCTCTCACCCTGCCGCTATTTGGATTGCTACAGGTACCCAACCCACTCCGCCAAATGTCAAGGCTAGAGTTGACTTGTCCATTTCACCTGAGCAACTGCAAGCGGCTGTAGAAGCGGTCAGTCAAGGTGAAACCTGGGGCGTTGATGCGGATCACTCAGATAAACAGTTTCTTTCGGGACGAGAACAGGAAATTTTAATGTTGTTGGCGCAGGGTTTGCGCGATCGCGACATTGCCAACAAACTCTACATCAGTGAACGCACCGTCAAATTCCATATCAACAATCTAATTACCAAACTCAATGCCAATACTCGCGTTCAGGCACTCCATGAAGCGATCCGGCAAGGTTGGGTTGCGTCTGCTTGATGGAATTTGCTCGTTCCCAAGCTGGAGTTTAGGAACTAGGAAAAACTAGGACTTGAGACAGAACAGGAGGTTGAGTTCAGGGCTTACAGCAATTTCCACTTGTATAAATTACGAATCCCTGTAGGGGCGTTTCGCGAAACGCCCCTACGCTACTTATTACCCATCTGAAAGGAGCTGTAACCGAAAGGGGCTGTAAGTCAATATCATTAGGCTTAAGCCCCTTGCTCCACAGGGCAGTGCGTAGCTTTGTGCGTAAGCTCAAGCGGCAAAATTCCACATGACGGGGTTGTCGTCCAGGTGGTCGGTAACAGTGCGACCGATCGCACCAATTTCTGCCAGGTCACTTTCTGAAAGCTGAATCTCAGCCGCTTTTGCATTTTGCACGGCCTGATCAGAATTGCGGGCTCCGGCGATCGCATTCACTTGAGGTTGGGCGATCGTCCAGGCGAGAGCCAACTGAGCCATACTGCACTGGTTGCGATCGGCAATGGGACGCAGTTTTGCTAATGCCTGCTGTGCCCGCTGGTAATGCTCCCCCTGAAACAGCTTATTTTTATTGCGAATATCGCCCTCTTCAAACTGGTGATCTGCACCAAACTTACCTGTCAGCAAACCCTGTGCCAGAGGTGAGTAGGCAAGGATAGAAATATTATTCTCCACACAGTAGGGCATCGCATCTTGCTCAATGCCGCGCCAAAACAGATTGTAAGGGGGCTGAAGACTGTCGATTCTACCGTACTGGGCAGCTTCGGCTAATTGATCGCGAGAGAAGTTTGACACCCCGATCGCCCGAATTTTGCCCTGCTGTTTCAAGTCATTCAGCGCTCGCATTGTTTCCTCAATCGGGACGATTTCGCTGTTAAAGGCTCCAGCGGGCCAGTGAATTTGGTACAGATCAATGTAGCCTGTCTTCAGATTTTTTAACGAGCCTTCACAAGCATCAAACACCTGCTGATATTTCAAATGATTTGCAAAGACTTTGGTTGCAATTACGACGCGATCGCGCACTTCTGCAAGCGCCTGTCCCACAATTTGCTCGGAGTAGCCCTTGCCATACACTTCTGCAGTGTCAAACGTCGTAATTCCTGCCTCAAAAGCTGCTCTCAAAGCTTGAATCACTTCTGCATCTTCAATACCAACCCAACCGCTCTTGCCTGCCTGCCAGGTACCCACAATGACTGGGGTAATTTCGATTCCTGAGGTGCCAAGCAATCTTGCCATGCTGATTTCCTTATTTAACGGTTAACCCCATGCTCAAACATTCTGTCGGCATAGCTCAGATACTCAAGAAAGATTTTTGTTAATCCCAACTTTCCCAAACACTAGCCAAGCCGCTCCAAACATTGCTCGACTAATCCCAAACATTGCTTGACTAGTCTCAAATACTAGTCAATTAGTCTCGAACACTACTTGACTAGTCTTAAACCCTACTCGACTAGTCTCGAACACTACTCAATTAGCCTCAAACCCTACTCGACTAGTTTCAAACATTGCTCGACTAGTCTCAGAATCTGCTCAAGCAGTATTTGAGTTAACTTGAGTAGTGCCAAGTATTGCTCAGCTAGTTTTAACTGCTGACTAAGTAGGGTTTTAACTGGCTCCAGCAACTTCTAGAGACAGGTTGTGCTTGTTCCCGTTCACGCAGTCGGCAGCTCCTGCCAACATTGCCGCCTACGCATGAATTCCCCAGAACAATTTGAGAAAACGACCTGTTATGGGGAACTTATACGTTTGAACTCAACAAAATTAACTTGCTGTTTGAGTACAGTGAGTTTCGTCCCTCCTGTATTGTGTCCGTTAACTCTTTTGTGATTGAGCAGAATGCAGAATTTTATTGACACACCAAAATCCCGCTGTTTTTAGATAGCAAAGCAGTGAGGTGGGTGCGATCGCGCCCTAACATTACCTATCTGCATTCCGCCAATCAATTCAAATTTCCTAATGATTGTTCCGTGAGTATTTTTCAAGGAGCCGCAAATCAGATAATGGTATCTGGGGAAAAGAACTTGAATCACTTTGATCCCAACTACTTTGCAGGTGGGGTGGAAGCTAGCGTTATTCCCCAGATTAACGCTAGCTGAACTTTTGAAGTCATAGGCTTAAACAGCACAGACCTGTCGCAAAAGTGACCTATCCAACTGAATAGGATTCAGGCCGTTTCTGCGCTTACAAAGGAGACTGAAACCCTCTTTTCCAAAGGTAAATGCGCAACTCCTGACAAAGAGTTGTGCTGTGGCTGTACCAACTGAACTCTACTCTGCTTCTTTTGAATCAACTCTTTGATCGTGTTGACATATCGGTAATCATCGCTCTTGCTTGAATAGCGTTCTAGCTGATCCAGCGTAATTAAGTTTTGTTCTGCCAAACTCAGGACTTCCCAGGGCAACAAGGCATTCAGCTTCACACTCTCAACAAAATATTCGCAAGTCTCGCCCCGTTCGGTATTCAGTGCCGTTACCTGACTTTGAATCGTCTGTAAATCATGGTAATCAGCGCTTCTAGCGATCGCTCCGCTGGACTTGATGCGGCAAGCCAACCTGTAAAACGTGTCTTCCATGGTTAAAAATTAAGTACTTTACTTGACAAACCCATGACCGTAAGTGGGTAGACACGCCATGCGATCTAAGATAACACTAAGCAACACGATTGCAATACAAGCAAACAGTTTTTTCCAAAAATTTTAGGTTTTCCAAATAGACCTTCAGTTTTGTGATTTTCGGCTTTGAATTAAAGTTTTAAGCCAAAGCTTATTTGTATCAGAACGCCCTTGAAATGCGGTTTTCAAGATTTTGTTAGCTAAAGATGTGAAGTCGATATCTGGAAGAGATCTAATTTCCAATTAAGTAATGAAAATGAATAATTCCATCTCTTCTTTAGTAGACGAACGGTCGTCTACATCGGCCAAAAGGCGTAAGTCCCTAAATTATTTAGTAGACGAACGGTCGTCTACATCGGCCAAAACGCTTAAATTCTTGAACTTTTGCTAAGCTCCCAGAACGGCTAGAGGAAGCTCTCCCTTAAGCCCCTTCTACGAATTTTTGATGAAGCCGAACTGAGGCGATCGCATCTCTTCAGTAATTTGATTAAGATATGCAACGGAAATCTTTAGGGGTGCGAACGGAATCGATCTGCCTGCTGCAACCGTTTTCTACTGCGGCTGCTTGACTGACATCTACCCACTTCGATCCGGCTACCACTATGAATAAGAAAAAGGGTGCGATCGCCAATCAGCATCGCCTGACTCGTGCTGAAAATCCAGTTGCTCAGCCTCAGAACCGTACTCGGCGTTCAATTTCCAGCTTTTTAAGCTTTGGTGCATTAACCCTAATTTTGGTCTATGCGGCTCAAAAGTGGTTTGCTAAAGCAGAAGTTACTCATTTTTGGACTCATCTCATCAGTTGGCCATTATTTAGTTGGCTCACTCGCCCTTCCTGGGTTATTGCGCCACTGGTACTGACCATTGTTTTTCCACTATTGATCGACTTTCCTCGATACCCTGCTCAGGTTACGAAGCATGTCGCAGCTGTCCTGTGGGGACATCCGTTAAATTGGCAAGTTTGGCTCAGTCGAATTGCTGCGATCGCGCTTCTAGCCTACCTATTTCTCATTTCACCAACGTTGTCTTCTTTAACTACAGCCAGTTTGACTTGGTTTGTTCCATCTGACTCTGGTGCACTGGCTGATGCGATCGTTGTCTTAGGTCGGGGTGAAACCGCCAATGGACAGCGCTATGAAGCCGCCGCGCAGCTTTGGCAAGACCAGCGAGCCTCACAAATCTTCGTCACTTCGCAAGAGAATTTTATCCACACGGCAGAACTGTTGCAGCAAAGGCAAATCCCTACACAGATTCTCAGCGGCACTAACTGTGTTATGACAACTTATGATGAAGCCGTTTTAACCGCAGCAATTTTAGGTCCACAAGGGGTTGAACACATCATCTTAGTGACTGACCCGCCTCACATGTTGCGATCGCTCCTTACCTTTAAAGGCATGGGCTTCAGCGTCACGCCTCACACTACACCACTTCCTGCTGCGATGAGTTCGGCGGAACGTTCCCTACTGGCATTGCGAGAATATCCAGGACTATTGAGCTACGCACTGCTGGGTCGCCTTAACCAACAGTCCAGTAATTTGAAACAACCTCCTGCAAAAACATTGCAAGATATAGAACGGCGAAAATGCCAGCTCCCCAAGATAGAGTAGAGGAACTATGGTTCCCTTTGAGACAAATTTACTGGATGCAGCTTTAGCTCGTCGCCGAGAAGACAACGAGGCACAGCGACTTGCAACAATAGAACAGGCAATCCACTGGTTAGAAACGGAGGGAGAGCAATATGGAATCAATGAGGCTTATCTGTTTGGTTCAGTAACTCGTCCCTATCGGTTCACCGATAACTCTGATGTAGATGTTGCAGTAGAGCAGTTCAACCCAGAAGATTTCTTTGTTGCAATGGCTGCACTGTCTGAAACATTGGAGCGCGACATAGATCTGGTAGATTTATCCAAATGTCATTTTGCCCATCGTATTCGTCAGCAGGGACTGGTATGGAGGCGGGAAACTTAGCAGTTTTCGCGGCAGATATTACAGCTCAACAGCAAGTTATTGAGCGAGTATTTGCAATGTTAGAGCAGCGGGCGGAGGGGCTTGAGCCTGATTACCCTGAGCGCTTAGAGAGCGTTGCCTATCAGCTTCACAACTTCTATGGCGCGATCGAAGAGTTACTCAAGATCGTTGCAACTTATTTTGAAAATAACGTTTCAGATACAGCGCGATGGCATAGCCTGCTGTTACTGCGAATGACACAAGCGGTGGAGGGAGTTCGCCCTGCGGCTATCTCAACGGAGAGCTACGCTTTGCTGAATGCTTTGAGAGCGTTTCGACATTTTTTTCGTCATGCCTATGGCGTTCCAATTGATTTTGCTCAGCTTCAGAGCAATTTGACCAAGGCACAGCAGCTTAAACCGCTGCTTGACAAAGATTTGAGGCGTTTTTTGCAAGATCTTAGGGGCTTAAGCAATTGAAAATTTCACTATTCACATCAAAAAAATGGAAGAGCTAAGCTCTTCCATTTTTTTAACTTACAGCAATTTCCACTTGTATAAACCACAAACCTCTGTAGGGGCGGTTCGCAAACCGCCCTTACGCTAGGGCTTACCCATCTAAAAATGGCTGTAAGTGATCCTAAAAACGTCTATACAGTTATACGGCTGCAAAGAAGTTTTTGGACTTAACGGGGTCGGGATTCATGGTTGCATCACCAGGCTTCCAACCAGCGGGGCAAACTTCATCGGGGTGAGATTGTACGTACTGAATCGCCTGCAGAGTCCGTAGCGTCTCATCAACACTCCGTCCAAACGAGAGGTTGTTGATGGTGGAGTGCTGAATTACACCATCTTTGTCGATGATGAACAGTCCACGTAGCGCGACTCCTGCTTCGGGCTCCAATACGTTGTAAGCGATGCTGATCTCTTTCTTGATATCAGAAACCAGAGGATAGTTGAGGTCGCCTACACCACCTGATTTGCGGTCGGTTTGAATCCAGGCAAGGTGAGAAAACTCACTGTCAACAGAAACACCCAATACCTCGGTGCCAATCTGCTTAAACTCATCAAAGCGATCGCTAAAAGCAGTGATTTCAGTGGGGCAAACAAAGGTAAAGTCGAGTGGGTAGAAAAACAATACGACATACTTGCCGCGATAGTCAGACAGCTTAATGGTCTTGAATTCTTGATCGACCACAGCGGTTGCAGTGAAGTCGGGTGCAGATTGACCGACCCGGAGGCATCCTTCTGTCTGATAAGTCATGAATTTACTCTCCTTAAGATGAACATGCGTCTACGTTCGTTTGTATCTTGTTCGTTTGTATAAGAAGCTAGTCAGACAGTCGCCCACTGGGCAACGACCGCTTTATTTACGAACTGTTACGACTATATCATAGTCATAACGATTTTGAGTAACAACGCCATCCTAGCAACCTCGAAAGGAAACGGTAAGACTTCACTGAAAACTATCAATTTTTTTGCTGTGCAAATTTATAGTGAATCCTGTAGCGATAGCAACCTGTAGAACAGGGAGTCGGTTTAAACTGCCAGTATCAAGATAGTTTAAGTCTGGGAAGCCTTTGGACTTCGTTGATCTTTGAAGCTGTTGGATCTGAGGATGCTTTGAGGCTAGAGTCTTCGGTTTCACACTTTAAGCATCTCTTGCCAGGCGATCTCAACCTTGCTGGTTTCGGGTGTTGGTCTATTAGTGATGTGGGCATGGGTGAATTAGATACGAGAGAATGGCTGCTGACAAATGGGCTGGGCAGCTTTGCCAGCGGGACAGTTTGCGATGCCCACACGCGCACTTATCATGGCTGGCTGGTTGCGGCACTCGACCCACCTGGACAGCGGACCCTGTTGCTGTCTCGGATTGACGCAACCCTTGAGCTACCGGGACGACGCTTTGACCTGGGCACCAATTTTTGGATGAGTGGGGCGATCGCCCCCTCAGGCTATCAACTGCTGCAATCTTTTCAGCTTGAGCCAGTGCCAACTTGGGTGTGGGGTCAAGCTGACTGGCAGCTTTCGCGTCAAATCATTCTGCCCCATGGGTTGCTGCCGCCTGAGCAGAATCTGGACCCCCCCTCGTTTCGCAATCAGGTGTTGATTCGCTATCGCTATCAGGGAGAAGAACCTGCGATAGTCAAGCTGCGTCCCCTGGTAGGCGATCGCAACTTTCACCACCAGCAACAAGAAGACCCCAACCTAAATTTCTCTCAACTGATTGAGCCACATCGCGTATTAATTCAGGCTTTGCGCCCTGACTGGGTAGGAACACCGTGGCAGCTTTGCTGGTCACACGGAACCTACCAGCCCAACGGCGTGTGGTACTGGAGCTACCGCTACACCGAGGAAACGAAACGGGGCTTGGGCGATTGTGAAGACCTCTACAGTCCTGGCTATTTGACGGTCGAGCTTCAACCTGAAGAGACGCTAACGCTGGCAGCCAGCGTTTGTTTACCTGACACGATTCAGTCTGCTGTCCAGCTAGATTCTCAGACCTTTGAGCGAACGATTCAGGCAAAATACTATCGGCTCGATCACCATTTCAAAGAACTCTATCAAGATGCGATCGCCACTTCTAAAGAGAAAGCTGCGCTCTGGCGGCAGCTTCTCCATGCGGGCGATCAATTCATTGCTTATCGTGCTTCGATTTCAGGTCCGACCGTGATTGCGGGCTACCACTGGTTTAACGACTGGGGACGCGATACGCTGATTGCGCTGCCCGGTTTGGCACTGGCAACGCGACGATTTTCTTTAGCACGAGGGCTACTCGAAACATTTGGGCATTATTGTGCAGACGGTCTAATTCCCAATGCGTTTCCCGATGCGGGGGCAAGACCTTTCTATAACAGCATTGACGCAGCCCTGTGGTGGATTGAAACGCTGGGACTGTATCTAGAAGCTACTCAAGACTGGGATTTTCTGGCAAAGCAATATCCTATCGTGCGGCGCATCTACAAAGCTTTTGTAGCAGGCACTATACACAACATTCAGGTGGATGCGTTTGACAATCTAGTGTCGTGGGAGGCTCCCGGTGTGGCGCTAACCTGGATGGATGCAGTAATAGATGGGCAGCCTGTTACACCTCGACAGGGCAAAGCTATCGAAATTAACGCGCTATGGTATTCAGCCCTGTGCTGGGCTCACCAGTGGGCAGAACGTCTGCGCCAGGTATCAACCGCAGACTCGGTGAGCCTCACTAACCAGGCGAAGCGCTATGCTCAGCAGGCGGAGCAAGTCAAAGCCTCACTACAAAAATTTTGGAATCCACATCAGGGCTATCTGTATGACGTGATCGAACCGACGGATCGCCCCGATCCTCAAATTCGCCCAAATGCGGTGATTGCGCTTTCGCTCTATCACTGCGGCTTTCCAGAACATCAGGGGCGGCGGGTGTTGCAGGTGGCTCGCGATCGCCTGCTCACCCCCTATGGTTTACGGTCACTTTCACCAACAGACAGAGACTATATTGGCAGGTATGAAGGCAATCTCTGGCAGCGCGATTGTGCCTATCATCGCGGCACCGTTTGGAGTTGGCTGATTGGTCCTTTCGTTCGGTCATGGCGCAGATTTTATGAGGCTGAACCGCTTCCCTTTAGCTGGGAGCCACTGCTGGAGCATTTTCAGCAGCAGGCTTGCCTTGGCTCGATTTCAGAAATCTTTGATGGTGATTCGCCGCACCAACCTCAAGGGGCGATCGCACAAGCCTGGTCAGTTGCTGAGCTAATTCGCCATTGGGATGAAATTCAACGTTAGAAGGTAGAGCTTTTTGTCAAACCCGCCTAACTGTCCTACATCTCTTGCTATCATTGCTATGAACTTGGGGCTGTGGCTCAGATGGATAGAGCAAGCGCCTCCTAAGCGCTAGGTCGGCGGTTCGAATCCGCCCAGTCCCGTCCATGTTTTACAAGGGGTTGAGGCTCTACCAGCAGGGTTTTGTGGGAATTCTGAACCGATTCTTTTCTTTGAGTAATTTTACAAAAACAATTCCAGCAGAATTATCTTGTTTTCCTCTATCCAGAATTGTTGTTCCTGCAATCTTTACGTGCGTTTAATCCGTTTATTGGCATACATCTGTTGATCAGCTTGGATCATCATCTGTTCCAATGAAGTCTTTACATCGACCTGGCAAATAGCTAAACCAATACTCATGGATAGATGATAGGGATTCTTCCTTGTTTCGTTGGAGAGGATTATGTTCCCTTGCAAACGAGACACAACATCATCTTTTGCTCCACAGCTTGATACGAATACGGCAAATTCATCTCCGCCCAATCGAGCTACTACATCTGATTCACGAAAGGTTTGTTTCAATACTTTAGCTGCGTTTATAATCAAGCGATCGCCCATTTCATGCCCTAACGTATCATTCACCCGCTTCAATCCATCCAGATCAATGAATAGCAGACAAACAGACGTATTGACACGATGGGCTAGTTTAAGTTGTTGCTCTGCTAGTAGGAGAAAGCCACGTCGATTATTTAGCTTGGTTAGTTCATCTGTGATCGACAGTTGCTGAACGGCTTCTTCTGCTTTTTTTCGTTCTTTCACTTCTTCACGCAGTTGGGCGTTCGCAAATTCTAATTCAAGCGTGCGGTCTTTTACCCGTTGCTCAAGCTCGGCATATATTTGAACATTTTCTAACGCAACGGATGTTGTATCTGCTAATGCTTGGAGTAGTTCAACTTCTGGTGCAGTGGGTTGGTGATATTGCGCCCAGTACACCCCAATGGCTCCAATGGGAGCAAGGGCCCGAATGGGTACCATTGCTAAGCTCTTAACAAAAGTGGGTTGGTAAGCAGCAAAGGGAATCCGCTCATCTCCATAAACATCTTCAATCACGACGGGTTGACGGTTCTGCATCGTCCATCCCCCAATACAGATTTTCAGCGGAAACCGTTGCCCTTTCCACAGGGGTGCAATCGCATCTTCATCCGCATAGAAACATTGATCCTGGTCGCGCAAAACAAAACTGACACCATCAGCATGAGTCAATTCGCGCGGCTACTTGCATAATCGTCATGATGGTTTCTAGGCTACGGGCAAGAGAAAGCTCTTGCACAACCGTAATCAGCCGTCTCATGGACTGTAAGTGCGATAGCGAATGCGGTTCAGCGACAGTTGGTCTAGTAGTTTGAATAGAGAGATTCATTGAGGGACTGGCTTACTCAGGATCAAGAGGCGCAGAGAAATAGCAAGCAGAAGAAGAGGGTTTAGGCTATCTATCTTTAGACAGGCTTTGTAGTCTGCGTATAAAGACCCTAGTAGATTTGGTGAACGCGGAATTTACTGAGATTGAGTAGAAATTTCTATCAGAATTAACTGTATATCAGCTTTTGAAGTTAGAGCTTCAAGCCGCAAACTGTCAGAAATAGAACAACTATCTTTACGTAAGATTGTTTCTAGCCCATTAGATTTCAGCAGACCCACAGCTTGCAGTAACTGTCAATTAGTGTTTACATCCATGAGATCTCACTACACTAATTGGGGTAAAGGTAGCACTCGATGGATTTTCCTAAACGGGATAAAGAGTTGCCCCTTTTCACCCCTGTTTTGCGCTTGAGATTTCAGCGCAAGACTCACAACGGTCCAACCCGCACCAGCATTCTTGCGTTTTTAGCTCACAAAGATTTCCCATCGTTAGATAATGCTCGTTCTCCTATCTTTTAACTTCCGTTTTTTTCCTCCTTCTTGCAGTCCCTCCGTTGGAGACTCACGTTAATTAGACGGAGACATCAGCAGATCAAATAACAGGTTAGGACGGAACGGTGGCTCTTTGAGTTGCGTTTGATTCTGCTTCAAAGGGAAAGTTCGATCGCCCACCACGAGTGGCTCAAACTGTCGAGATAATCGTTCTTCATGCGATCGCAGAAAAATGACACGATCGCTGCGAACTTCTCCTGGCAACTCTCTTCGATCGAGCGCAACCTCTCGATTGATTTGTAGAAAATCATCCTTAAGCGCAATATACTCTTGCCAGTCATCATCCAACCGATACGCCTTCGGCTGAATCGATAGATTCGGATCTTCATCATTGAGCCAGCTCAGCGGAAATTTGTAAATCAAGCTCAACAAACGCGGAAATCGACTGTTGAAACTTTGCACTCGCTCTAGTCCTACTGGATCTTGATTGAAGTCAATTAAAATAATGCTTCTTGTGGTCATATCGGGGCAGAGTTGCGCAATATCTGTCCAAAATGTTCGCTGATACTGCGCGATCGCCACAAACTCTTGCTGAACTCTAAATCCACTCGCAATCAGCAGCGTAAAAAACAAGGCTAGCCCCACTGTAGCAATTGATTTTTTTCGGCTGTGGCTCACCGCAAACTGGATCGCACAGCAGGCGCAACCACACAAAATTGCAGCTCCAAAAGCAGCAGCAAGATGCACAAGCGAAGCTCTACCATTTACTAGATAAATGTTGTCCTCATCACCAGTGAGGGTGAGAACATACGCTAACACCAGCGCGACAAATCCGGTAATCAGCAATCGCCACAGACTGGAAAACTGGCGCTGAAAATGCTTTGATGCTTCTTCAGTTGGTGGTCGCTTTGTCTGGTGATTCAGTCCCGAAAAATGCAAGCCGTAAGCAATTGCCAATAACAGCAAACTCAGTGGAATAATCCATTGTACCTCTAGAGCCATGAAAGCCTGAATGGGTTTCATGATAAAAGCAGCGATCGATACAACTGGTCCTGCTGTAATTGAAAGCAGCACCTGTAAGACACTATTCTTATCATCATTAATCTGAATCAGCCGACCGATACGCGATTCACCAACCAGTGTACGAAGCAGCAAAACAACGAGCATCAATGCGATTAGAATCGCAGCATGTCTAAATAACTCTTGCCGCGATCGCCCATTCCATTTCCAGGTCGGCTTCAGCAGTGGAGCAATCCAAAATAGCGGTAGAAATTTTTCATAGCAGAACAATGAAATAAAAATTAGTAAATATGAAAAAATGCGATTTCTTCTGTCATCTGATAAATATAAGTGTGAGGCAACCAGAAATAGGATAGATGCGGGTAAGATGCCAAAAGCGCTTGTAAGCCAAGCATGATTTGTATTGGCAGGAAATAAGGCGAAAGCCAAAGCGCTAGTGAGTGCAAAAAAAGCGTTTTGCGTCGTTCGCTGCATCAGCCTGTGAAACAATAAAACATGAACTAGATAAACGAAATAGGCAATTACATACATGGCGGGTAGACCACCGAATTGAACGCCTAAACGAGCAAACACATAAATCAGTCCGGTGTGCAGTGGTCGTCCTTCTTCGACTGCTATAACCTCAAAAATTGGCAGCCAATATTGCCAAACTTGCGTCCACTTCCACTGCATCATCAGCGGAACTCTGGTGAAATCTTCTCGATATATCGAAAACTGCTGAAAGTTCTGAAAGTAAGCAACCCAAATAATCAGCGCTAAAAGCAAAAAGACAAACCCGTTAAAAGCTTGTTGGCGATTTAGCACTTTAAGATTGAGCGGATATTTGGACATTATCTGATGCTCTGATGCAAGGAGTTTTCAATGCTGATGCGATCGATATGAACGTAACGCTAGTAGTCGAATTCGCACAATTTTGATTGCCCTTACTACTCTAGTAGAGCATCGACCCATTGCCTAGACGATTTGAAATCACATCTGAATTTGAGAGCACATCTGAATTCTTGACAACTTTTGGTCTTTGTTGTACCAAATGCGTTGCAAAAGAGTTTTCTATTTTCGAAGACTGAGCAGCAGTGTTTTAGCAGAATTGCCCCCTATTTATACCTTCTGTAGTTTGGGCGATCGCGTTAATCTAATTGCTGTTGTTTGCTACTAAAACTGATGGGACAGGCAATTGTTCAAGTTGATGCATTTACCGACAGTCCGTTTAGGGAAAATGCAACTGTGGTTTGCGTTTTGGCTGAGCCACAGTCGGATGAATAGATACAAAAGAACGATTTAAATCCCATCATCGGTTTTACACTGCGCTTCACGTTGCGATGGTCTTGCTCAATGACATGGTTCAAATACTGGTTCTGTCGTAATTCTGTCTCAGCTTTCAACGCTTCAACTACCCCTTCCACAACCAAGAGTAAGCTTGTAGCGCATGACGACGAACACCAAGGTTTAATTCTGAACGTGTCGCACGACTCTCTAAAAAGAGACTTAGACCAATGCTCTCCAGGCGTAAAAGCATTTTTTGCTGCACTTCCCATTAAGTTGCTGACAAAGGCTCTGCGGACGCTTACGTAAAAATGGCGCTTGAAAGTATTGCCATCGCTGTGGATGTTGGTTGATGGGACATCGCCTAATTTCTTAAAATTGAAGCATGAACCTCTCAGAAATTCTCCCCCAACTTAAAGCGTGGTTTCCCGCCGCAGACCACAAAGAACGAGACCTCCCAGGCGGTGGACGTTGGTACTACGTCCCCTGGCAATCGATTAGAGCGAGGCTGGATGAAGTGTGTCCTGATTGGCAGGTCAGTTACGGTGAGCCTATCTATCTGGACAAGTACTGCGTCATCTCCTGCACTATTACTATTTGCGGCGTAAGTAGGCAGGCAATCGGCAATGCCCCAATCGAGCTAATTAGCAGCAAGGGCAAGGATATGTCGCGTGGAACGCCTATTGAACGGGCGATCGCCGATGCCTTCAAAAATGCTGCTGAGGCTTTTGGTATTGCTGCCTACCTGGATGAACAGGTTGATGACAAGACCAAGGCTGACTTTGTTCGCTATATGCAGAAGCATGGCAACGGTAAGGCAGTAGTCAATTATCAAGAAAACCAACGCCTAGAGCGAGGTGAGCCGCCTACACCAAAACGTGTTGACCCTCCCAGCCGTCCCTTTGGACAGCCCGCACCCAGCACCAAGTCTGTTATCACAGAATCGCAGCGCAAGCGGTTGTGGGCGATCGCCACTAACAATGGCGGATACACCGAGGCTGGCTTTAAGCGACTGATTGAGGGGTGTGGCTTTGCCAGCTCCAGGTCAATCACGGTCGATAAGTACAGCGAGATTTGCTTGAGGGCTAGCGACCCTGGCACGGCAGCTATTTACAACCAGGAGTCACAAGCCTCATAGTGCACGCAGGCTTCTTTTGTATCACCTCAACCAGCAGGAACTATTCAGCGTCCCGCTGGTTTTTGTATGCTGTCCTCCATATCTCTTGAAGACCTCCTCAATACTGTCGATCGCCTCCTCATACTGCCCAACCTCAGAAGCCTTTAGATACTTAGATTTCTTCCCGCCAAACTGGGCTTTACGGCTCCTTAACTGCCATGTGCATGGTCAGTTCTGGCAGTTCCAGACGGCTTTGACTGAGCAATCCAGCAACACATCATCCTGTGCTCTAATCCCTGCCTACTGCGACTGGAGGGAGGTGAGTTTTTCGAGCAATGCTTGGTATCCGTTCATTTTTTGATTCGTGTGCAATCTAGAACTGTTTTAGCAATTTGCCCACGAATCAACAATGACTTTCAGCCCGACGGCGAAGCTGGGCTGAAAGTCATTGCTCTCCCGCTTGCGAAGCCATTCCCGCGAGAGATTGACCGTTTGATCAACTTTACCCAACGATTTTTTGCTGCCATCAAATTCTACTGGCAGCCATCTCTAGCACAGCTTGTAGTAACACATCTTGCTCAACAGGCTTAGCCAAATGCTGCTGGTAACCTGCCGCAAGCGCTTGCTCTCGATCTGATTCTCTAACATTAGCTGTCAGGGCGATCGCTGGCACCTGCCCTCCTTGCTCAACTGTCAAGGCTCTAACTCGACGGATTAACATGTAGCCATCTTCGCCAGGCATACTCACGTCACTAACTAAAACGTCTGGTCGCCATTCCAGAACTGATTGGAATGCATAATCAGCAGAGATAACTGCTGCTACCTCTGCACCGTAAACCTCGAATAGGAAAGCGAGAAATTGGAGATTATCAACATCATCATCTACGAGCAGCACCTTCAAACCATCCAGCCTAAGATCAGCATCGGAGGACATGGATCAGAAACCTTAATGAAATTTGTAGGGGAAATTTGATATTCCCACAAAAAGCTTTGCTTTTCGTTGTTTTGCTCAACCAACTGAAGGGAAGCAACT
The DNA here is from genome assembly GCF_014695875.1 of Leptolyngbya sp. FACHB-541. NCBI lineage: Bacteria > Bacillati > Cyanobacteriota > Cyanophyceae > Leptolyngbyales > Leptolyngbyaceae > Leptolyngbya > Leptolyngbya sp. FACHB-541. The sequence continues at coordinate 51,031 of NZ_JACJPC010000096.1, forward strand.
TCTCCAAGGTTAAGCCGATCACTTTGCAGGAATGACAGAATCTCGTGCTCTGCACTTTTCGATGTCCAGCCAGTACTCAGGATTGGCAGTATTGGGCGATCGCTCTCTGACAGGCACTCCAACACCCATCTAACTTGCTCTGCTGTTACTGCACTACCTCAAGTTTGGAGATGTCCCTGTCTCACCTCGTTTCATACCTTGATTCAGCAACGCTCAACTTCTAGCTGAAAAGAGGGCTGTAGTCAAAACCACAGCCCTCTCTCTAGTTAAACAACAGTACCTGGACTATTCGGCTTAGCCTAAGAAGGTAAACACGTTACGGTTGTTGAGATAGCCTGAAGCGTTGTTGACAAATTGAGTCGAA